>CAYRPW010000007.1:14739-18463 GCA_964426145.1 uncultured Oscillospiraceae bacterium | reverse complement strand
CGCGCGCGCGGGATTGGCCGGATATCGCCAGAATATGTAAAGAAAAATCGGGAGCGTATCATAAAACTCGTAACAATGCGGCAACAGTGTATTTACTTATTCGTAATTTATTGCTATACTAGCCCCATCATATCGTGCGTTTTGCGCGTACATTGAGGGGGAACAGCCGATGAAATGTAAGGTTCACCGCATGGCTGTACGGGCCTTGGCGCTTGCGCTGATGTTGTCCATGCTCGGGTTTGGCGGCGCGTCCGCCGCGGTTAAAATTTATAAAACGCTGGAGTTCGGCTCCAGCGGCAGTGAAGTAACCGCCATGCAAACCGCGCTCACCACCCTCGGTTTTTATACCGATACCGTGGACGGGCGCTTCGGCCGCGGCACGGAAGACGCCGTGAAGGCCTATCAGGATAGTATCGGCCTGGAGGCGGACGGCAAGGCCGGCACGCTGACGCTCAACGCCCTGTATGCGGCGGCGGACGCGAGTTCCTCGTCGTTTACGACCGCCACCAGTTCCACCACCCTGCAATACGGCGACAGCGGCGAGCGCGTGCGATTGCTGCAGGAAGCCCTGAAAAAACTCGGGTATACCATCGGTACGGTGGACGGCAAGTTCGGTCTGGTCACGCGCACCGCGGTCATCGCGTTCCAACGCGCGCAAAACATCACCGCGGACGGCCTGGCCGGCACCAAAACGCTGGAGCTTCTCTACAGCGCGGCCAATGCGTCCACCACAACCACGAGTTCCGCAAGTTCCTCGTCGTCCTCCTCCATTTCCCGGTCGCTCCGCAAAGGGGATTCCGGGGCGGACGTGCTGGCCGTGCAAACCAAGCTCAAAGAACTCGGCTATTACGCGGGGAGCCTGGACGGCAGCTTTGGCAGCGGCACGCTGACCGCCGTGAAGGCGTTCCAAACCGCCAATAACCTGACTGCCGACGGCGTGTGCGGTTCCGGCACGTTCGGGATCCTCTACTCCACCTCGGCGGTTGCCGCGGGCAGTTCCTCGTCCTCTTCGTCCGCAACCACCGCCACAGGCACCACCGCGGCGGGCAGCCTGACGCTGGGGTCTTCCGGCACGGCGGTGAAAACCATGCAGGCCGCGCTCAAAGCCCTGGGCTACAGCGTCAGCGCGGACGGCGTGTTCGGCGCGCTTACGCAGTCGGCGGTCATTCTGTTTCAGAAAAACAACAACCTCACGGCGGACGGCGTAGCCGGAAGCAAAACGCTGGAAGTGCTCTACGGCAGCTCCGCGGTGGGGGCCAGCAGCTCGTCGTCCACCACCTCGTCGTCCTCGTCTTCATCCTCGTCGTCTTCTTCGTCGTCTTCAACCAACTCCACGTCCACGTCCTCGTCGTCGGGGTACAGCTCTTCGGCGCTTGGCACCGCCTCCGGCCCCGGCGGCGCGGCGGTGAATGCCCTGTACTGGTACACCGAGGTAAAACCCAGCATAAGCACCGGAAACACGCTGGTGGTCTATGACTATCAAACGGGGCTCACGTTCAACCTGCGCGTGTACAGCCGCGGCCGCCATGCCGACTGCGAACCCCTCACCGCAACGGATACCGCCACCATGTACCAGGCCTTCGGCGGCGTCGTCACCTGGACTCCCCGGCCCGTGTTCGTGAAACTTCCCGACGGCCGCTGGACGCTTGCCACCATGCACGACGTGGCCCACCTGTCCGGCAGCATCGAGGATAACGATTTTGACGGCCACCTCTGCGTACATTTCCTGCGCACCATGGACGAGACCAAGATCCTCGATCCCAACTACGGCGTGCAGTGCCAAAACGCCCTGCGCAAAGCGTGGAAGGCGTTAACGGGGGTTACCATCCCGGATAATTAACCGTCCAGTCGGTTCAAAAGGTGTGATCTGCGTTGTTGGCTGCGTCGGGTTTGGGCATCACTTACAAACGGGTAAGCGCAACCCAAACCCTTCTTGCCGCCTAGCAGCTCGCGCCTTTTGAGCCGCCTGGAGTTAACCCCGAGCAGGAATATTCTCCTCGCTATGTGAGTGTGGGTGGCAGCCCCGGCGGGATGGATAACTGCTGCATATGAGCGAATGTTCTGCTATGATGTAGATACAGAATGCAACGATCATAAACTCAAAGAGTAGGTGCGGACAATGAACGAAGAGCAGCGGCGGGGCTACGCGGTGATGACGGAGCGGTTTGCCAGGGATTCGCTGATGGCGCTGGCAACGCTTGACGGCGGGAGGCCCGCGGTGCGCACCATCGACGCCGTGTATCAGGACGGCAGTTTTTACGCAATCACCTACGCGCTTTCGGGCAAGATGAAGCAGATCGAAGCCGACCCGCGCGTGGCAATCAGCGGCGAGTGGTTTACGGGGCAGGGGATTGGCGAAACCCTGGGCTGGCTCTGCGCAAAGCCCAACGAAGCGCTGCACGCGATGCTGAAGGCCGCCTTTGCCGCCTGGTACGGCAACGGCCACATCAACGAAGCCGACCCCAACACCGTTATCCTCCGCATCCGTCTGACAAATGGAGTTGTAATGGAACACGGCGCGCGCTATCAGCTGACGTTTCCCGAATAAACAAAAAGTCCGTGCATAAAACCGGCCGCGATTCGCGGCCGGTTTATTCTTGCGCCGGGGCAACGCCGGGGCGCGTTCAGATCTGCGGCGCATCGGAATTTTCATATTCCGCCTGCGCGTACTCCGTCACCGTCACCGGCCCCAGCAAACCGGACCTCAGGTTTTCGGGTTCGCGGTCGATGTTATCCTCGTTCCAGTAACGGTTCCAGGCCAGCGCCATGCCCTCGTCCACCAGCATCCGGCGGCGGGAAACGGCGGCGGAGTTGGCGGCAATGACGGCGATCTGGTTTTCCCCGTCCGTCAGAAAATCGGTGATATCGGCCTTGTACGGCTCCCAGACGCGCGTGGCGCATAGCGCGCCGTTGACCCAGATTTCCGCGGAAAAGCACACGCGGCCCAGGTTCAGCGCGTAGCGCCGGCCGGGCGCTTTTTGAAGCGTAACGGTTTTCGTATACAGCGCGCGCCCGGAAAACCAGGAAAGACCGTGTGCGCGCCAGTCGCCAAGCGTGGTTTCAAACGGGCGCAGGCGCACGCGCACGCTGTCCGTCAGCCCGCCGTTTCCATCGGCTGCCGTCAAATCCAGCCGCAGCGTATGCGGCTGCCCGTCCGCGGGCAAAAAAACCGCGCCGCCCGCAAACGAAACGGGGGTTTCGTCCAGATACGCGGTATACGCGCCGTTTGCTTCCGGCGGTTCCACGGCTGCGGTTCCCGCGGGCAGCGTTACCGTATACCGCAGCGCGCGGGGGTAGCCCGCCGTTTCGTCAAACAGCGGCAGATTGCCCCACGGCTGCATCGGCGGCCTGCCGCGCTCCCACGCCCGCACGAAATCGCCGTCCGCAAGCCCCGGCGCAACGTGGCAGAGCACGGCCTTGGGGTCGATGTCCCGGATCGCCGCGGGCGCGGCCTGGGGCCAGCCGGGCGGCGGGGCGGCGGCAACCGCCCAGCTGTCGTCGGACAGCAGTTCCATATCGCCGCTTTCCATGCGGATTGTTCCCTGCAAAAGCAGCGAGGCAAGCGCTCCGGGCGGGATGGCTTCCGCCTGCGTCAGCTCCCGGCTGTCCAGCGGGGTATCGGTATGCACGGAAACGGCGATGCGGTTTTCCCCTTCCCGCAGATACGGCCCGATGTCCAGCACCACGGGGTTGCCGCCCGCGGCGCGCACGTCTTCCAGCTGGC
>CAYRPW010000007.1:11691-14729 GCA_964426145.1 uncultured Oscillospiraceae bacterium | reverse complement strand
CAGTACCACGGGGTTCCCGTTACTTACGGCGCGCGCGGCCTCCCGCCCATTCACCGCCAGGATGAACTCGTTCACCGCGGCAACGCACACGGCCGCGCTTTGCATGCCGCCAGGCAGGCGGATGGTTTTCACGAAGTACAGGTCCTTTTTGTCGGCGTCGTCGCTCCAGCCCACGCGCCGCCCCAGCCACTTTGCCTTCCACAGGCTCACGTGCCGCCCGCAGCGCCCCGCTTCGTCCGCCGTGTTGCGGATGCGGATTGGTTCTCCAAGGACCGTTTGCACGTCCAGAAAATCCGCAACCGGCACGGTGAGCACGGTCTCCGCCGCGTCCGCGCCCCACTTCCGGCCGAAGGTTTCGTCCAGCGGCAAAAAAGTCCACGCGCCGTCTACAGGCAGTGTCCGCAACGCGGTTTGCGCAGGCGGGTTTTCCTGCGGCTGGCAGCCGGTGAACAGGCAGCAGGCCTCGTCCGCCTCCAGCGTCAAAGATACCGTTATGCGCCCGGCTTCCTGCGCGGAAACGGCGGGTTCGTCCGCCCCCGTTTCCAAATTGAGCCTGCGCACCGCGCCCTGCCCGCGCAGGCTGACGCGCAGCTGCCGTGGCTGCGGCAGCGTGCTCGCGATGAAATACGCGGTGTTCCCATCCACCTCGCGGCAGCAGGCGTGCAGATGATCACGCGCGCCGTCCAGAACGTCGAAATCCGGCGCAAACCGGGCCAGATACCGCGCGGGCATCGCGGTCGCTTCGCACACGCAATCCGGCGGAAACCCCTCCGGCACGGTTTCCCCGCCCGCCGGGTAGCACAGAATGCCGCCGCCCTGCGCCAGGAACGCGGCGAGCTTCGCCCGCAGCGCGTCCGTCAGGAGCAAATTCGCGGGAACAATCAGCAGCCGGAATTTCTGTTCGCCCGCGCAAAGCCTGCCCTCCGCAACCGTGGCCGCGCACAGGCTGTCCCGGTCGATCAGGTCGATATCGATCTGCCGCTGCCAAAACGCCTGCAGCGTTAGGTGATACTGCGCGTCAATCGCTTTGGCGGTTTCGTCCGCCTCGCCCGCCAGGGTATGGGCGGCCATCTCGGCAATCGGGTAATACAGCCCTACGTCCACCGCCGCCCTGCCGAGGGTGTTGAAATAGGATACGCGGTGGATATACTCCGCAAAGTGCCGGAAGTATTTCCAGTAGGGGTTCTGGGTAAACAGGCTCGCGGGCCAGTCCGCCTGGGAGCCCTGGTGTTCGCATTCGTTGTAAAACCCGTGGAGGGTGAACAGATTGATGCCCGCCGCGCCCAGGGCGTTGATCCCGCGCTTGTACTCCTGCAGGGAGCAGCCCCAGCCCGCGCCGCCCATCGCCTCGCTCATGGCGCGGGGCTTTTTATACGCCCTGGCAACGGAAACCGCGTACTTTGGCTCATGGATGGAGATCTCCCGCGGGAACCTGTAACGGTAGTCATGGCAGTCCGCCCCCGGCAGCTGCAAATGCCGCAGGGTGCGGAAAGTATCGCCCTGCCTGCGCGGGTGGCGCAGTAGGTCCTCCTCGGTATGCCCCGTCAATAGCAGGCCGTGCGCCTCGCACCAGTCCGCAATCTGCTTGAAAAACGCCTGCTCGTACAGCGCGGCCACCAGCGCGTAATAATCGCCGCGCACCTTCTGTTCGCGCACGCCGTCTCCCTGCATCAGCGCGGGCAGTTCCGGCAGCAGGTCATAGCCGCAGGTTTCCCAAAACCGTTGCGGCAGCTTCTCCGTCCACGGCAGGGGATGGGCGGCCAGATAGATCTCGTCAAAGAAGATGCCGGGGATAATCTTGCCAAACGCCGCGCCGTAGCGCGCCGCGTATACCTCATGGGTATAGTCCAGAAAATCGCGGATGGCGGCGGGGTTTAAGTAATCCACCGCTTTTTCGTACACATGCTCGCAAAACCGCATCGTGCGTCCGTCGGGAAGCGCGCACGCGGCGATCTCCGCGCGGCCGGGCATGGGTTCGTCCGCAAAGAACACGTCCAGCCCCTTGGCCATGTTCTGTTTTCCCCTGGCAAGCACTTTGGACGGCGCCTGGAACCCGTGCGAAAAAATGCTGCCGCAGGTGCCGCTGGGCCAGGCGTATTCGTCGTACAGCCAGGGCCGGAAACCGATCTCCGCGGCGCGGCGCACGCAGGCGTCCATCACCTGGAACCATTCCTCGCCCATGTACGGGGTTTTCAGGTACGCGCGCGCGTGCATAAAGGCGTTGTACACGCCTTTTTTCTGCATTTCTTCCATCTGCCAGACCTGGCGTTTTTCGTCCAGCGTGCCGTTCCAAAACCAGAACGCGCAGGCGGAGTATTCCGGCGGCGGGGTTTTCAGCGCTTGAATTGCGTCCATACTATCCTCATATCGGGTCCAATCGTCAGCTGTATCTTACTGTATCGCGGGTCGTTTCGCAAGCGCCGCGCATTGACGGAACCGGGGAAGTACGGTATCATCAAGGCAAACGAACGGCGGTAAAACCGCCCGCCGGACGAACGGAGAGAGCGATGGGATGAAACGAAGGTTGCTTGTGCCGCTGCTTGTTTGCGTTCTGCTTCTGCCGGCCGCCGCCCGGGCGAACATCGGCTTTAAATCCTATTTCTCCGGGGACCCGGCCGGTAACAAAATCGCCATCACCGTGGACGATTTATACGGTCTTGACCATCTGGAAAGCATTCTGGACCTGTGCCAGACCTACGGCATCCCGATGACGTTTTTTCCCGTCGGCGCGGTCATCAAGCCCGAGGATGCCGCCCTGTGGCAGCGGATTGTGGACGAGGGCCACGAGATCGGCAACCATACGTTCAGCCATCCCAATATTCTGAAAATCACCTCCCAGCAGCTGGAACGGCAGCTGACCCGCATGCAGAACGCGTTAAACGCGGTGCTCCGGGAGCCTTACCCCCTGCGGCTGTTCCGCCCGCCCTTTGGCAAGTACGACCGCACCGGGCAGGCAAGCACCGAGATCCTCGGCTATCTGGGCTACCATTACGTGATCCTCTGGACCAGCGACGGCACCGACCCCGAGCAGGTTTTCA
>CAYRPW010000007.1:1387-11681 GCA_964426145.1 uncultured Oscillospiraceae bacterium | reverse complement strand
AAACGGAAAGCGGTTTTCTCTCCCCCGGGGCGGCAGCATCCTTTTGTTCCATACCAACAAAAAGGACGTCCGCTGCCTGGAAGCGCTCATCCCCATGCTGCTGGAGGCCGGGTTTGAGCCGGTTACCGTCAGCGAGCTTCTGCAATTGCCCCCGCCGGAAAGCGGTGAGTCGGATTGAGCGGCCATCGCCTCACCCTGCGCACGCAGGACCAAACCGTGGAGCTGCCCTTTCAGGGAGAACCGCTGCTGATGGAGGTACTGCAGGCGCAGGGCGTGCCGTTTGCGCACCCCTGCGGCGGCCGCGGCGTGTGCGGCAAATGCGCGGTGGAGGCGCGGGGGCGCGTATCCCCGCCCGACGAGGCGGAGCAAAAACACGGCGTGCGCCTCTCCTGCCGCCTGCGGCTGCTGGGCGACTGCGAGGTCACGCTGCAAGCGCCCGCGGGTTTCACGCGGCAGGTGATAGGCGCGCAGGGCGCGGCGGCGCTTCTGCTGGCCGCGGATATCGGCACCACGACGCTGGAACTGCGCCTGTTCGACGCGCAGACCGGCGCGCCCGCCGCCTGGGCGTTTATGCTCAACCCGCAGGCAAACGTCGCCGCGGACGTCGTCGGGCGCGTGACCGCGGCGCTGGACGGCAAGGCTTCGCTGCTGCGCCAAAGCGTGCTGGACGCGCTGAAGCGCATGACGGCGGGCCTTGCGCCCATTACCCGCGCCGTGATCACGGGCAACACCGTGATGCTAACGCTGCTCACGGGCCGAAGCGTACGGGCCTTTGCCGCCGCCCCGTTTCCAGTGGAATGCCTGTTCGGGCATACGGAAGAGGTGCTTGGTTTCCCCGCCTATCTGCCGCCCGCAGCCGGGGCGTTCACGGGCGCGGACCTCACCTGCGCGCTGCTGTACAGCGGCATGCTGGAACGCGGGGAAACGGCCATGCTCTGCGATATCGGCACCAACGGCGAAATCGCCCTGTGGCACGGCGGCAGGCTGTACGTAACCTCCACGGCGGTCGGCCCGGCGTTCGAAGGCGCGGGTATCTCCTGCGGCATGGGCGGGTTACCCGGCGCGATTGATAAAGTCTGGACGGCGCAAAACGCCTTGGATTTTCATGTGATCGGCGGGGGAGAAGCGCGGGGTCTGTGCGGCAGCGGGCTGGTGGACGCGGTCGCCGCGCTGTTGCGGCTGCAACTGATTGACGATTACGGCACCATGGAAGGCGAAAGCGTAGCCGTTGCGCCAGGGGTACATCTCACGCGGCAGGATATCCGGCAGGTGCAGCTGGCCAAAGCCGCCGTGGCGGCGGGCATCGAAACGCTGCTGCATACGGCGGGTATTGCCGCGGGTGATCTGCAGACGCTTTATATCGCGGGCGGCTTCGGCAGCCATCTGGACCCGCGCAGCGCGGCGGCCATCGGCCTGTTCCCGCGCGTGCTTGCGCCCAGGGTACAGGTGCTTGGCAACGCGGCGCTGGAAGGCGCGTGCCGGCTTTTATTGGAGGAACCGCTGCGCGAAACGGCAAACCGCATCGCCGCCGCCGCCCAGGGGGTGGCGCTCAGCGGCAATCCGCTGTTTGCCGATCTGTTCATCCGGCATATGAATTTTCAGGATTAGCGCTATTCTTTGAGATACATGTCCCACAGCGTTTTTAAAGCCGTCAGGCTGTCCCGTTCCGCCTGATCGGCGGGCAGCACGTACGCCTGGTGCACGTGCCGGCGCCGCTTGTCAAAATGCGCCTTCATCTCGTCCAGCGCGGAAAAGCCGAACGGCTGCAAAAGCAAGGTAACGTCGTCGGTCGCCTGTTCCAGCAGGCGGTCTTTCAGCAGCCTTCGCCACTGTTGTTTCGTTTGCGCCTCCTGCATGGTGTTCAGCAGCAGCGCCTCAAAGTGCATGGGCGTGGGCAGGGCGTGAAACGCGCCGTCGGTCGCCAGCACCAGCACGCCTTTTTCGGGCAGCTTCACCCGCCGCTCGTGCAGGGCAAACGCCTGATCCGCGCACAGGAAATTGGATATCGGCGCGTCGGCGTACAGGCTTTCAAACGCGTCGCAGCGCGTGGCCAGATCGTCTTCCGTCAACTGCCACAGCCCCCGCTCGGTCAGCAGATAGCCGCGCGTGTTGCCCGCCCAGTACACCGTCGCCGATGAATCGGCAAACAGCAGCGCGATGGCCGCGGTGCTTGGCAGCGTGCGCACCATGCTGCCGGTCACGGCGGACAGCGCGCTTTCCAGATAGCGTTCATGATACGCAAGCGCCGTTTGCTGAAACAGCGTGCACAGCTCCCGCCCCGTGCGCGCCTGCGGCAGATCGAACGCGTTCTTGGCAAACCATTTTTCCAGACAGTCGGCATACAGGCCGGATGCGATATACGCGCCGGTATGGTTGTTCATCTGGGGGTAGCGCCGCGCGCCCACGCCGCCGCAGCCGTCGAAAGCCGCCAGCAGGCGGATATCGGCGTACCGTTTGCACACCGCCCGATCCTCGTTGAAGCCCTGCCCAGCCGAGAACGAAAGCTTCAGCGCCGGGAGGGACGCCGTTATCTTTGTCATGGTTGCAAGGCAGCCTTTCCTTTTTCTAAATTCTATCATACAAGGATAATCGGCGGTATGCAAGACTTGAATTTGGTGTTTTGGGCGTGTGCGCCGCCGCCGGATATGGTATGATAACGGCAGAAGTTTTTTTAGCTTGCGCATCCCGGAGGTGACGCCTATGGAAACCTGTTTGCAGCCCGGCCGGTGCCGGGAGCAGGAATTTTTCGGGTTTGACTGGCAATTCGTGCTGACGGACGACGCCGCCTTTCCAGGGGCCGGGGCCGCGTGGCGGCCCGTGCAGCTGCCGCACGACTGGTCCAAGGAATTTCCCGCGGAGGAGCGGAACGCAAGCTGCGGCTCGGGCGGGTACGCGCGCACGGGCATCGGCTGGTACCGCAAACGGTTTGCGGCGCGGGCTTCGGCTGGCGAGCGCGTGAGTTTGTATTTCGAAGGCGTGTACATGAACTGCACCCTGTGGCTCAACGGCGCGCAAATCGGCAGCCATCTGTACGGCTATACCTCGTTTGCGGCCGAACTCACCGGCGCGCTGGCGCAAGGGGAGAACGAGCTCCTCGTGCGGGTGGACAACTCCCGCCAGCCCAACTCGCGCTGGTACACGGGCAGCGGCATCACGCGCAATGTGTACCTGTGCAAAACGCAGGCCCTGCACGTGGCCGCATTCGGCACGTATATCACCACGCCGGTTATCACCGAAAACATGGCCGAAGTGCAGGTGGATACGCGCGTGCTGGGCGCCGCTTTAGGGCAGCCCGTGCGCCTGGAAACCGAGATTATCGGGGCGGACGGCTTTCGCGCCGCCATCCGGCAGGCGGATGTTCCCTCGGAAGACGATGCGGTGGTTTCGCAAACGCTCGTCGTGCTCAACCCCGCGGTTTGGGATCTCGGCTGCCCGGCGCTCTATACGGCGGTGACCCGGCTTTTCCTTGGCGATACGCAGGCCGACGCCGTGGAAACCCGGTTTGGCATCCGCAGGATTGCCTATACCGCGCAGGAGGGCTTTCTGCTCAACGGCCGCAAGGTGCTCATGCAAGGCGTGTGCCTGCACCACGACGGCGGCTGCGTGGGCGCGGCGGTGCCGCCGGAAATCTGGCGGCGCAGGCTTCTGAAGTTCAAAGCTATGGGCGTAAACGCCATCCGCTGCGCGCACAACCCGCCCGACCCCGCGCTTTTAGACCTGGCCGACGAGCTTGGCTTTGTGGTGATGGACGAGGCGTTTGACGAATGGCGCGCCATGAAGGGCAAGGAGTTCGGCTCCAACACCCACGAAAGCCGCGGCTACAGCGAATTCTTTGACGACTGCTGGCAGAACGACCTGAAGGCCATGGTGCTGCGCGACCGCAACCACCCCTGCGTGGTGCTGTGGTCCATCGGCAACGAGGTGGGCGAGCAGAGCATGGAGGGCGGGCATCAGACGGCGCAGATGCTGGCGCAGTTCTGCCGCTCGCTGGACCCCACCCGCCCCGTAACCCAGGCCTGCGACCACATGAAGGCGGAACCCGCGGCGGCGACGCTGGAATTCCTGGAAACGCTGGACGTCGTGGGCGTCAACTATGCCGACCGCTGGCGCGAGCGCACCGAAATGTTCTTTAACGAGGAGAAGCTCGAGCATCCGGACTGGCTGCTGCTGGGCACGGAGGACGTGGCGGTGAACGGCCGCCGCGGCGATTACCGGCTCCAAACCGAGGAAAGCGTCTGGGGCCCCACGCCCTACTACGCCAGAATGCTCAAGGCCGAAAAGCTGTGGAAATACCTGCGCGTGCACCCCTATATGATCGGCAGCTTCATGTGGACGGGCATCGACCACCTGGGCGAATGCTTCTGGCCGGATCTGGCCGCGTCGCCCGGGGTGATGGATACCTGCGGCTTTGCCAAGGACGGCTACTTTTTCTACCAGTCCCTCTGGCGCAAGGACGAACCCGTGCTCTATTTATGCCCGCATCTGAATCTCCCGCTGCCGCAGGGCGCCGTCTACCCAGTAATCTGCTATACCAACTGCTTTTCCGTGGAGCTTTTCGTAAACGGACAAAGCTACGGCGTGAAGGCGTACGAGTTTCCCCTGCAGGGGATGACAAAGCGCTGGGCGCATTTTGCCCGCCCGCTGGCCCCCATCACGACCAACGACCTGCACCTGAGCTGGGACGTGCCCTTTACCCGGGGCGAGCTGGTTGCCGTGGGGCGCAACGGCGCCGGGGAGGAAATCGCCCGCCGGGTGCTCCGCCCCGCGGGCAAACCCGCCGCGCTTTTCGTGACGCCCGACCGGGAAATCTTGCCCGCGGACGGGCGGAGTGTGCTTCAATTCGAAATCTCGCTTGTTGACGAACAGGGAACCGTTGTGCCCGACGCGGATACGGACGTCGCCGTAACGGTTTTGGGCGGCGAACTGCTGGGGATGGATAACGGCAACCCCGCCGACCACACCCTTTCCGGCTCCCCCGTGCGGAAAACCTTCCGCGGCCTTGCCTACGGCGTTGTGCGCGCCCCGCGGCAGCCCGGCGAACTTACCCTCACCTTTGCGGCGGAGGGGCTTGCGCCCGTTACCCGCGCCGTGCGCTGCGTGTAAAGCGATCCGTAGAGATTATTAAAAACACCGTGCCAAACGAAAACCCCGTGACTTCGTCACGGGGTTTTCTTGTCCTTGCGCCGCCCCGCAAGCTGCTCCGGGTTGATCCACGCGCCGAAAACGGTGCGCAGCAAGATGCGGAAATCCAGGCCGAGGCTCCAGTTTTCGATGTACCAGATATCGTGCTCGATGCGCTTTTCGATGCTCGTATCCCCCCGGTAGCCGTTGATCTGCGCCCAGCCGGTCATCCCGGGGCGGATCTGGTGCTTGACCATGTACAGGGGGATGTCCTTGGCGAATTTTTCCACGTAAAAGGGGATTTCCGGCCGGGGGCCGATCAGGCTCATTTCCCCCTTCAAAACGTTGAACAGCTGGGGAAGCTCGTCGATGCTGAACTTGCGCAGCACCCGGCCAAACGCCGTGCGCCGCGCGTCGGCATTCGTGGTCCAGGCCGTGTCCTGCCCGGCGTTTACCTGCATGCTGCGGAATTTGTACATCCAAAACAGGCGCTTGCCCCGGCCCACGCGCTCCTGTTTGAACAGCACCGGCCCGGGGCTTGTCAGCTTGATCCCGACGGCGGCGATCGCCATCACCGGCAGCAGCAGCAGGCAAAGCGCCGCGCCGAATAACAGATCCGCGGCGCGTTTCAAAAAGGCGTACCCCAGGTTGTCCAGCGGCGTGCTTCGCAGGTAGATCAGCTTCGTGTCGCCCACAATCTCCATCGACGGGCTGGAGGGCAGGAGGTCGTTATAAAACGGGATGATCGCCACCTTCGCGCCGGTTTTTTCGCACAGGGCGATCACGGGCTTCAATAGCCCCAGTTCTTCCGGCTCCAGCGCAACGATGATCTCGTCCACCTGAAAGCGGCTTACGAACGGCTCGATCATCTCCACCCCGCCCAGGTACTGCTCGTGAAACGCATCGCGGTTTGTTCCGAAATAGCCCAGAATCGTAAAGCCGGGCGGCTGCTCCATGCGGATGCTCTGCGTATACTTCCCGGCCAGCGCGCCCGTGCCCACCACGATCACCAGCTTGTGGTTTAAGCCTCTCTCCCGCGCCCTGGTCAGCACCAGGCGCGCGGCAACGCTTTTGAAGGAAAGCAGAAACGAGCTGCTCAGGAAAAACACAACCAGCACCCCGCGGGAAAAATCCTGCAGCCGCAGCAAAAACAGGATCATGCCCACGGCCAGAATGCCCACCGCGTTGGCTTCGAAAATCACCAGCACGTTGCGCCGCAGGCGGCGGATGCGGTTGGAGTTGTACAGGCCCAGAAGCGCCAGCAAAAACAAAAGCACCAGCGTGTAGAGTACCGCGGCGATGCCCATCTCGTGCTTCCAGGAGCGGATGGCGGCCATGTTGCCCGGCGTGCCCTTGTACAGGTCCAGCCAAAGCCAGGCGGACAGAAAATACGACGACAGAATGAGAATGCCGTCGGAGAGGATATTGAGGAGATTGAAAAACTTCTGGTTTCTCTTAATCATGCTGTCCTCACGCCCGCGTTTGTTCGGCTGCCGCCGCTTGCGCCTGCCGCGGCGCTTGCCGTGCAACCATTATACCACATCGCGGGGGCCGCCGCGCATGCGCCGGAGCGGCCGTGAACCTTGACAGCCCCCCGGCGCGATGCTATGATCGTTTGAAGGTATGATACATAACGCGGCCGGGTTTCGCCTGCGGGCGGCCGCCGCCGGACGGACATGCGGAGGTTCCTGTGCGAAATCGTGATGCGGGGTTCATCCGTTCCACGGCCGCGGATACGGCCTATCGGGCGGCGGTTGTCTGCATTTTTCTCTTGCAGGCGTTTTTCGTGCTTTCGCCGGAGCGTGCGGTGAAGATCAACGCCGCCTATATCGGGCCTCTGGCGGCCGCGATGGCCGCCTACGTGCTGGCGCGCGCGGGGCTGCCGCGGGAAAACGTTTTGCGGCTTTCGCTGGGCCTGATGCTTTGGTACCCGCTGACGCGCATAGTAAACGGCGATCCGTACCTTACGCAGAGCGGAGGGGAAACGGCTTCCGTGCTTTTGTGCTGCGGCGCGCTGTTACCGGCCGGGTTTCTGCTTTCTCCCGCCGCCCGCGCCCGGCTGATGCAGGCCGTGGCCGCCGCCTATGCCTTTCCCATGAGCGTTTTGGCCGCCGTCGCGTGCGTGTGCGCCTACACGGGCAGCCCCTGGGTCAACCCGCTGGACGGCGTGAATATTTTGGGCGTGAACGAAGTATACAGCTTTCCCTACCGGCTCAATTTTATGGGCATCCACCCCAACATCAGCGCGGCCTACCTCTACGCCGCGCTTGCCATGCTTTGCTACCTGTTTTTCTCCGTCAGACGCGCGCTTGTAAAGGCCCTCTGCGCTGCGGCGGGCGTCGCCTGTTTTCTGGCGATCCTCCTGACCGCAAGCAACGCGGCGGTGCTGGTTACGGCGCTGATGGCCGCCATGGCGGCCTATGCCGCGGTCACCGCGCATAAGCCCGCCGGTAAGAAACGCGCCCTGCGCGGCCTTGCGGCGGCGGCCCTGGCGCTGTGCCTGGTTGCGGGAAGCTACCCGCTGCTTTTGACCGCCATCCCCGTTCACCCGGCGCAAACGCCGCAGGCGGAACCCGCGCCCGAAACGCAGGCGGAACCCGCCCCCGAAGCGCAGGCGGAGCCTGAACCCGCCGCGCAGGCGGAACCCGCGCAAGCGCTCCCAACGCAAACCGCACCCGAAACGCAGACGGAACCCGCCCCCGAAGCGCAGGCGGAGCCTGAACCCGCCGCGCAGGCCGAAACCGTTAACGCCCGGCTTTCCATGGCGGGGTCCTCGCTTTCGTCCCGCCTGGTCATCTTCAGCGCGGCGTTCCTGGCCGTGGAAGAGCGGCCGCTGACGCTGCTGATCGGCGAGCTTCGTGAGCCCGCCATGGTGCGTTCCGCGCGGCTGATTGACATTCCCGTGCAAAACCACCTGCACAATTCGTTTTTGCAAACGCTTGCGGTGGGCGGCGGGGTAACGCTGCTGTTCGTGCTGGCGCTGACCGCGCTCCTCGTGATTAACGCTTTCCGTTTGTTCCTTTGTTACGGCGCGCCTTTGCCCGCGCGGCTGCTTACGCTCCTCCCGGCCGGGCTTTTGTGCCACGCCATGATCGAAGCGCTGCTGTTTGTCGATATGCGGCCGCCCAACCTCCTCTTTTTCCTGATTGCTGGCATGGTAATGGCCTACGCGGCGGAGCTGTGCCCGGCAAAGCGTGCTGCGCGCAAGGCGCAAACCGGAGGTGCGGCGGATGTTTGATTTCCTGATCGTCGGGGCCGGGCTCACCGGCGCGGCGTGCGCCCGGCTTCTTACGGACGGCGGCAAGCGCTGCCTGGTGATCGACCGGCGCAATCACGTCGGCGGCAACGCGCATACGAAAACCGTCGCAGGCATCGCCGTGCACGCTTACGGCCCGCATATCTTCCACACCAACGACGCCGAAGTCTGGGCGTTCGTCAACCGTTTCGCGTCCTTCAACCGCTTCGTTAACGCGCCGATTGCCAATTACAGGGGCGAAATCTACAACCTGCCGTTCAACATGAACACCTTCCACCGCCTGTGGGGCGTGGTCACCCCCAGGGAGGCCGCCGAGCGCATCGAAGCGCAACGCGCCGCCGCGGGTATCGTCAACCCCAAAAACCTGGAGGAGCAGGCCATCGCGCTGGTGGGCGCGGAGCTCTACGAAAAGCTGATCCGCGGCTACACCCAGAAGCAATGGGGCCGCCCCTGCAGCGAGCTTCCCGCCGACATCATCAGGCGCATCCCCGTGCGCTTCACCTACGACAACAACTATTTTAACGCCCTGTACCAGGGCGTACCAAACGAGGGCTACACGGCGCTGACCGAAGCCATGCTCGATGGAATCGACGTGGAGCTGAACGCGGATTACCTTGCCCGCCGCGATGCGTGGCGCGCCAGGGCGCGGCGGCTGATTTTCACCGGCTGCATCGACGAATACTTCCAGTACCGGTTCGGCCCGCTTGCCTACCGCAGCCTCCGCTTTACGGAGGAAACGCTGCCCGTGGAGAACTATCAGGGCAACGCGGTGGTCAATTACACCGATCTGGAAACGCCGTTCACCCGCAGCGTGGAGCACAAGCATTTCACGTTCGGCACGCAGCCGCATACCGTGGTCAGCCGCGAATACCCGCTGGAATGGAGCCCGGGGGCGGAGCCGTTCTACCCGGTGAACGACGCCCGCAACGCGGCGCTGTACGCGCGCTACGAGGCACTTTCCCGCCGGGAGGCGGGCACGCGCTTTGCGGGCAGGCTGGGCGCCTACCGCTATCTGGATATGGACGCGGCCCTGCGGCAGGCGTTCACGCTTTGCGGGGCGGAGCTTTTGCATGCGGACGATTGAAATTTACGTGGCGGCGCACAGGCCCTGCCCGATGCCCACAGACCCCCTCTACGTGCCCCTGCAGGCGGGCGCTGCGCTGCGCACACGCTTTTTCCCGGTGACGGACGATACCGGTGACAATATTTCCGCGAAGAACCCGCAGTTTTGCGAGCTCACGGCCCTGTACTGGATCTGGAAAAACAGCGCGGCGGACGTGGCGGGGCTTGCGCATTACCGCAGGTTTTTCGGGCGGCGCAAATGGACGCGCGACCCGTGGAAAAAGCTGCTCAACCGCGCTGATGTGGAACGGCTGCTTTCGAAAGCTCAAATCATCCTGCCCCGGCAGCGGCATTATGTGATTGAAACCAACTACTCCCACTACGCGCACGCGCACCGCGAGCAGGACCTGCTGGCCGCGCGCGCCTGCGTGGCGCAGCTGCACCCGGCGTACCTTCCGGCGTTCGACGCGGTGATGCGCAAAACCCACGGCCACCGTTTCAACATGATGATCATGGAAAAACCCCTGCTGGACCGGTACTGCGAGTGGCTGTTTTCCGTTCTGTTTCTTTTGGAAACAAAAATTGACATATCGGCCTGTGATCCGTACAATCAAAGGGTGTTCGGGTTCATCGGCGAAAGGCTTCTGGACGTGTGGCTTGCGCACGGCGGCTATACGGCGGCCGAAGTGCCGGTGCTCTCTATCGGGGCCGCGCACCGGTTTTCCAAAGCGGCCCGCTTCCTGAAACGCAAGTTTCTGCCGCGTAAAACGCCCGCGCAAAGCGCAGAAGGGAACGCGCACCGCACATGAACGAACCGCAACCGGCCACACAGAATGAACGCGGCGTTGTTGCCGT
>CAYRPW010000007.1:0-1287 GCA_964426145.1 uncultured Oscillospiraceae bacterium | reverse complement strand
GCTTTTGGCTGATGGATGACGACGTGCTTCCCGCGCCGGACGCGCTGTACGAGCTGCTGATAGCGGAGCGCCTTGTGCCGCCGGGCTACGGCTTCCTCTCCGGCGCCGCCCTCTGGACGGACGGCACGGAATGCCGCATGAACCGGCAAAAACTGCGCAGGGATTTTTATCTGGATCTGCCCCTGCTCCGGCACGGGCTCATCCGCGCGGAGCAGGCCACCTTCGTAAGCCTGTTCCTGCCGGTGGAAACCGTGCGCAGGGTGGGGCTTCCCATCCGCGAGTTCTTTATCTGGGGCGACGATATCGAGTACACGCGCCGCATCGCCGTGCGGCACGGTTTGAAAAGCTATCTGGCAGGCAAAAGCACCGTGGTGCACTGCATGGCGGAAAACTGCGGCTCCAGCATCGCGGTGGACGCGCCGGAGCGCATCCCCCGCTACCGTTACGCCTTCCGCAACGAAAACTTTCTCTACCGGCAGGAGGGCGTCCGCGGGTTTGCCTATTATACGGGCAAATGCGCGCTCAATTTTTGGCGGGTGCTTGCGGCGCACAAACCGCATACGCTCCGCCGCCTCGGCGTGATCGCGGGGCAGTTCTTCGCCGGGCTGTTCTTCAACCCGCGCATCGAAACCCTGACCGGGGATGTCCCAAAGGCACAAGGTTCGCCGGGCGGGGAAGAAAATAAACCCGGCAATCGTTAACAAAGGGAAAACACCCGGGCAATTTGGCGGGAAAGGAGCGTGCGGGCCGATGAACCACGGAACCCCCCCGCGCGCGGAAACCGCGCCTGGGCCGCGTATCGAAATCTTCGTGGCGCACCGCATCGATTTTACCGCGGAAACGCTTGCCGTGCCGCCCTATCGGCCCATGCGCTGCGGCGCGGCGCTGGATAGGCGCGGGCATAGTTCTATCCCCGGCGACGATACCGGGGACAATATTTCCCGTTTGCAGCCGCATGTTTCGGAGTTTACGGTGCAGTACTGGGCGTGGAAAAACAGCGGCGCGGATTTCGTGGGCCTGTGCCATTACCGCCGCTTTCTTTCGTTTGCGGACAGGCGGCACAAAACCGGCAACTACCGGTTTGTGGAGGAACCCGCGCTGTGCCCGCGCGTTATAAAGAAACACGGATTAACGGATTTTGCCCGCATCCGGGAACAGGCTGCGGGGTGCGACGGGATCATTCCCGAAGAGATTCCGCTTTCGGAGATTGTTACGCCAAAGGGGCCGCAGCAAACCGTGCGCGCGCTGTGGGCGCTGCGCGAAGGCGAGTACTTCGAACCGGCCTTT
>CAYRPW010000006.1:6615-18621 GCA_964426145.1 uncultured Oscillospiraceae bacterium | reverse complement strand
AATCGCAGGCACGGCCGCAGGCAAGCGTTGCCGCCGTACGGTCAGGGCGCGGCCGTTACGGCGGGCATGGCCCCATCGGCGGGTTCGCCGTCGGTTTCCGCCGCGGTTTCACCGGCAGAGGTAGTCACAAAAATCGCGGTCGGGCCGTCGCTGCCGCCGATGACGCTGATAGAGGCTGTGCTGCGCACCGTATAGAAACCTGAGGCTAAAATAACCAGAACGGTCAGGAAAACCAAGATTATATTACGCGGTAAAACCATAGTACACGTTTCCAATCGTCGTTTATTCAGTCGTTTCCGCCGTGTGCCGCGTGCGGAGCGCCCTTGCCGCGCAGGATTTTATCCGCGATGTACAGCCCGTGGGCGGCGGCGTGGGAGAGCGAGCGGGTGAAGCCGCCGCCGTCGCCGATGGCGTAAATGCCGCGCGTGCCCTTGAGCTCGAAATCGTCTGTCTGGGGGCGGGCGGAGTAATACTTGCACTCCACGCCGTATAAAAGCGTGTCGTGGTTGGCCGTGCCGGGGGCGATCAGGTCCAGCGCGTGCAGCGTTTCGATGATGTTGTCCAGCTGGCGCTTGGGCATGCACAGGCTTAAATCGCCCGCAACGGCGGACAGCGTGGGCCGGGTGGTGGACTGGGACAGGCGCTTGGCATCCGTGCGCCTGCCGTTTTCCAAATCGCCCAGCCGCTGCACCAGCACCCCGCCGCCGCTGATGAGGTTGGCAAGCGAGGCCACGTAGCGCGCGTAGTCGATCGGCTTTTTGAAGGGCTGCGTGAAGTTGGTGGTGCTTAAAAGCGCGAAATTGGAGTTGTCGGTTTTCCTGTCCGCGCCGCGGTAGCTGTGGCCGTTGACGGTCATCACGCCGTCGGTGTTTTCCATCACAACGCTGCCGCGCTCGTTGAAGCAGAACATGCGCGTGGTATCGCCGTACTGCTTGGAGCGGTACCAGATTTTCGGCTCGTAGATCTTTTTGGAAAAATGATCCCAGATGATCGCCGGAAGCTCCACGCGCACGCCCACGTCCACCTGGTTGTTGGTCATCCCGATTTCGTTTTTCTGGCACCATTCCGCAAACATGCGGCTTCCGGCCCGGCCCACCGCAAACAGGATCACGTCCGCGGTCACCGCGGCGCCGCCCTTTAAGGTCAGCACGTGGCTGTCCTTATCCACGTCGGTGACTTCCGTGTCGGTTACGATCTCGATATGGTTCTGCAGTTCCTGCACGATGCGGACCATCGTCTCGAAATTGCTGTCCGTGCCCAGGTGCTTCAGTTCCGCCTGCTGCATGTGCAAGTCGTGCTTCAGGCATTCGCGCTTCAGCTCGTCGTTCGGCGCGAAGCGTTCTTCGGTCGCGCCGTGGCTGACCAGTATTTGATCCGCCTGCTCGATGTAATCGCGCACCGTGCGCTCCGGCAGAAACTCGGTCAGCCAGCCGCCGTATTCGGTGGAGATCACATATTTGCCGTCGCTGAACGCGCCCGCGCCGGCAACGCCTTCCATAATGGAGCAGCTTTTGCAGTGGATGCACGTGGTGAGCTTTTTGGAGATCATGGGGCAGTTGCGGCTTTGCAGGGCGGACCCCTTTTCAAACATGACGATGGAGAGCGCCGGATTGGCAGCGCTGAGCCGGTGCGCCGCCATCAGCCCGCTGATGCCCCCGCCGATAATGGCGATATCGTACGCCGTGCGTTTGGTTTTCATCGCTTACACGCCTTTACTTCCTGCCGGTCGTTTGGTATCCGGTGAACGATATAGTATACCACGGCCGGGCTATTCCTGGAAGAGCGCCGCGTACGCTTCGCCCACCGGGGGACGCGTCCGCAGGAATTGCACGATCCCCTTGGGCGTCAGCAGGCTTTGCGGAACCTGCATGCCCTGCGGGCGCACGTCCACCAGCTGGTGCACGTCCCCGCCGGCGACTTCCAGCAGGTTGTGCTCGCGGGCGAAATGAAGCGCGAGCGGGTTGTTGTTCACCTGCCGCACGTTGCCGTTCCAAACCTCCACGCCGTCCAGAAAAGCGGGGTTTTGCACCTTGCACCAGGAGCGGAACGGGTGCGCCTGAAAAAGCAGAAACTCATGTTCGCGGCAGTAGGCGTGGAAATCCGGCAGGGAATACCGGCACAGGGTTTCCGGCAGCGCCGCGAAATCCGCCTCCTCCATACCGTAGACCAGAAAATCGTTCTCCGCGCCCGCAAACCGGAATTCCATCCCCGGAAGCACCGTAACGCCCAGCGCTTCCCCGGCGTTTCGGGCCGCGTGATAGCCTTTCAAAAACAAACCGCGGGTTTCCAAACTGTCGAACATGCCGGTGATATAATGGTCGGTCGTGATGACCGCCCCATACCCCGCGTCCGCAAGGGCGCGGACGAGCTCCGCCCCCGGCACCATGCCGCAGGGGCTTGTTTCCGCCGTGTGCAGATGAAATTCCGTTTTGATCATCCGCTCGTTGTTCATCGTTGTCAAATTCCGCTCCTTAAACCGTTCATTTGCGCCGCCCGGCGCGCCTTCCCATCATAACACCAAAAGAGCGGGGCGTAACACATAAATATGGCATATGTATATTTGGTAACTGTAAAAAAGCGGAGGGGTATACCCCTCCGCTTAATATGAAAACGGGCTGTTTTAGCGTTCCGGCCTACGCCGCCTGGCGCAGCAGGGTCACGGCGTCGATCAGGAATTTCGCGCCGAAGAAAACAAGCAGCGCGCCCAGCACGATGATGATGACGCGGTAGGGCTTCTCCCCGATGAACCTGCGGGTTTTGCCCACCACCGTGGAGATCAGCCCGTACCAGGCAAAATCGGCGGTGATGTGCCCGGCGAAGTACACGGCGACGCCGAGTACCGCGAAATCCCGGTAGGCCTGGGTGAGGAAACCCAGGCCGATCACCGCCCACCACAGCAGGAAATACGGGTTGGCCAGGCTTAACAGCGCGCCGGAGAGCACCAGTTTTTCGGAATTCCGGCTCTGTGATTCCATGGAAACGCTCACGCGCCCGCGCGCGGCCTTGACGATCATATCCCCGCCCAGCCAGCACAGCATCAGCCCGCCGACCATGCCGATGGTGATCTGCGCGGCGTTTGACTTCAGCACCATGTCCAGCCCCAGAAAAATACCGGCGATCAGTAAAAGCTCCAGCGCCGCGTGGCCGACGATCACCAAAAAGCCCACCTTGGGGCCTTCCCTGAGGGATTGGCGGATGACGTAGGTCAGCAGCGAGCCGGGCATCATCGCGCCCGAAAAGCCCACGGCCAGGGCGGAAAGGAACAGCAGGGGCATGGCGGGGCCTCCTCGCGCGTTCTAAAAATCGGCGTGCCTGCCGCGCGTTTTCGCGGCGCGGTGTATGGTTGCCATTGTAACACAGGACGGGCGGAAAAGAAACCTCCGCCCGGGCCGAAACCTTGCGTTTGCCCGGCGCGGGAAGGGTTGGATTGGTTGCTTTCCCGGTTGCATCGTGTATAATAATACGAACGATCATTCATGTTTTTCACACGGAGGCTGACGCGATGAACCTCAGGGAATTTGAACATCTGGCGGCGGGCGGGCTTTGGACGGACGCATTCCGCGCGGCCGTGGAAGGGCTGGCGGCGCAGGGCGGCGGCACGCTGTTCGTGCCGGCCGGGCGGTACGAAACCGCGCCGGTTTTTCTTATGTCCGACATCACCCTGCACCTGGACGCGGGCGCGCGGGTGGTGTTCAGCGACGACGAAACGCTGTTTGCGGCGGTGGACACGGAGTTTGAGGGGATCCCCGGCAAGGCGTACATGCCCTGCGTATACGCCAAAAACGCGCGCAACGTGCGGATCGAAGGCGCGGGCGTGCTCGACGGCAGTGGGGCCAAATGGTGGCAGAAGCTCCGGCAAGGAACGCTTGTCCTGCCCAGGCCGTACCTGGTTTGCTTCCAGAACTGCGCGGACGTATCCATGGACGGCGTCACGCTTGTCAACTCCCCGTGCTGGACGGTGCACCCGCTGTACTGCGAGCGCGTGAACATCAGCCGCCTCACCATCAAAAACCCCGCCGATTCCCCCAATACCGACGGCATCAACCCCGACGGCTGTTGTAACGTGCGCATCGCCGATTGCGTGATCGACGTGGGGGACGACTGCATTGCCATCAAGGCCGGCACGGAGGACACCCCGGACAAGCGCCCCTGCGAGAACGTGATCATTTCCGGCTGCCACATGCTGCACGGCCACGGCGGCGTGGTGATCGGCAGCGAAATGAGCGGCGGCGTGAAAAACGTGCTGGTGACCAACTGCGTGTTCCAGGGCACGGACCGCGGCATCCGCCTGAAAACGCGGCGCGGGCGCGGCGGAAGCGTGGAAAACCTGTCGTTCAGCCACATTCTGATGGAGGACGTGCTCTGCCCCTTCGTGTTCAACATGTATTATTTCTGCGGCAAGGGCGGCAAACTGCCGCACGTCGCGGATCAAAACCCGCGCCCCGTAACGGCGGGCACGCCCAAGCTTACGGACGTCAGCATCGAAAGCGTTACCGTGCGCGGGGCTGCGGCCTGCGCGGGCTTTTTGTGCGGCCTGCCGGAAAGCCCCGTTACGCGCGTGCGCATCCGCAACTGCACGGTAGTGATGAAGCCCGGCAAGCCCGCCGTGCCCGCGATGATGGACGGCATCGGGCCCATGGAAGCCGCGGGGCTGTATCTGCGTTTCTGCGAGGAGATCGACGTACAGGGGCTTGCCGTCGCGGGCTGCGAAGGGGAGACGATCAACTGGGATCAAACCGTGCGGTTTTTGAAAACGGAGGAACGGCAATGAAGGAGACATTCGGCGGCTGGCATAACCGGATTGCGGACGGGCTGATGCGGATCTATCCGCGGCTGGACCAGCACTGGTCGTACGACTACGGCGTGGTGTGGAAGGGCATGGAAGCGCTCTATGCGGTGACGGGGAACGAGGCGTATTTCGAGTATATCAAGCGCGGCGTGGATAGCTTTTTGAATGCCGACGGCAGCGTGATCCGCGGGTACGACCGTGCGGAATACAACCTGGATTACATAAACAACGGCAAAACGCTTTTGTACCTATGGCACAAAACCGGCGAACCGAAGTACCGCGCCGCTGCGGAGATATTGCTTTCGCAGGTGCTGGCTCAGCCCCGCACGCCCGAGGGCGGGTTCTGGCACAAGAAGATCTATGAAAACCAGATGTGGCTGGACGGGCTGTACATGTGCGCGCCGTTTTACGCGCAGGCCGCGCGGGATTTTCACCATCCGGAATGGACGGACGACGTGGTGCGGCAGTTCACTTTGATCCGCGAGAAAACCATGCACCGGCCGACCGGGCTTTCCCTCCACGCGTGGGACAGCGCCCGCGTGCAGCCCTGGGCGGACCCGGAAACCGGCTGTTCCCCGCACGTGTGGGGCCGCGCGGTGGGCTGGTATGCGTGCGCCGTGGCGGATACGCTGGAAGTGCTCGCGGAGGGTTCCATCGCGCATCATACGCTGACCGCGCTGCTGTGTGACCTGCTTGCCGCCGTGTGGCGCGCGCGCGACCCGCACACCAAGGTGTGGCACCAGATTCTGGATCAGCCCGGCCGCCCCGGCAATTATGCCGAAAGCTCCTGCACGGCGCAGTTTATTTACGCAACGGCCAAGGCCGCGCGCCTTGGGTATTGCGCCGCCGTACCCCCGGAAGAGCTGCGGGAGGCGTACCGGGGCGCGGTGGACCAGTTTATCGAGGTATACAAAGGAAACGCCATCGTCTGCAAGTGCTGCCAGGTGGCGGGGCTTGGCAACACCCAGCAGCGGGACGGCAGCTTTGCCTACTATATGTCCGAGCCGATTGTGGCCAACGACTGCAAAGGCTCCGGCGCGATGCTGCAGGCGGCCGTGGAAATGGAAGGCTACGGGCGGTACTGAGCGCGGGGAGCGCGAAACCTTGCGCGGCTGCCCGCCGTCAAGGCACAACGGTTGCGGACTTGCGCCGCAGTGGGGACGGAATATGAACATATCCAAGCGGGACGCGCTGACGTGGTTTTCGTTTTTTGCACAGCTGCCGGAGGACGAGGAGCTGCTCACGCGGCAGCAGGAGATCGTGTTCGCGGTGTTTTATCAGCTGGAAGCGGCGGTGAACGAGCGCCGCGCGCGGCTGACTCAGGAGATTCCGGGGCTGAAAACGCTGGAGAATCGAACGGGGTACGTGGGCGACGACCAAAAATTTCCGCAGGGCTGCCGCTCCTGCCTGCTGGGCACGGGGTTAAGCGCCGTGCGCAAAACGAACCGCTGCAATCTGCAGTGCCCGTTTTGCTACGATTACGGCGTGCTCGACCAGATTCCCCCCATCGGCGAAGGGATGTGGGAGATCGGCGGCACGCGGTTTTACGAGCGCGACATGGAGCTTTTACTTTCCATACAAAAAAAGCCCACCGGTATTTCCTACGTGTATCTGGAGCCGTTTCTGGAAATTGAAAAGTATTACGGCGTGATCCGCGCCTTCCGCGCCGCGGGCGTGCACCAGCACCTCTACACCAACGGCACCCTGGCCACGGAGGAAACGCTGAAGGCGCTGGGCGAGGCGGGGCTTGACGAGCTGCGCTTCAACCTCGGCGCTTCGGGCTGCGCGGACGGCGTGATTGCCGCGATGAAAACCGCGAAGCGGTATATCGGCCAGGTGGGCGTGGAAACGCCCATGACGCCGCAGTTTTACGAAGCGTTTTTGCGCAGGAAACAGGCAATTCTCGCCACGGGGATCGATTTCATCAACTGCGCGGAGCTGCACCTAAACCGCAACAACATCGGCAATTACGCGGGGGAAAACCTGTACGTTTCCCGCCACGGGTATATTTCGCCGGTATGGAGCCGGGAGCTGACGCTGCGTCTGATGAAAACCGCAGTTGAGGAAGCCTGGCCTATCGTGGTGCACGATTGCTCCAACGATACGAAATTCGCCCGCGATTTGAACCTCCGCGCCAAGGAAGGCGGGTGGTTCGGGGCCAGCGCCTACGCGGCGGAGTTTACACGCACGCCGTTTGAGGCGTTTTTGCCGGTTTTGGGCGACGATACGTTTGCGTTCCTGCGGGAGGAAGCGCTGCCCGCCGGGTACCGGCCGGGCGACCTTACGTTTTAGATGGTCGAAGCGGCAAACCAAAACCCCGCCGGATGCTCTTTGAAGAGAGAAACGGCGGGGGTTTTTGCGGTTGGGAAGGTTAACGAAAGCTTTAGTCCTGCGGCACAATGTCGCAGCTGGGGTTTTCGGGGTCCTGCTTTGCGGGCGGCAGGTATTTTCTGCCGTGCAGCAGGCAGGATATCCGGCCGCCGTTGGGGCCGGGATCGCAGAACGCAATCTTCAAAAACACCGGGGTGACGATGGACGTGCAGATCACCAGCAGGATGATTGGCCCGAAATAGACCGTGGAGAGCAGGCCCAGCGCCGCGCCCTTTTGCGAAATGATCAGCGCCACCTCGCCGCGGCTCATCATGCCCACGCCGATCTGCAGGGATTCGCGGCCTTTGAAGCCGGACACCCTGGCCCCCAGGCCGCAGCCGATCACCTTGGTCAGCACGGCCACCAGCAGCAGCGCGCCCGCGAACCACAGGATGCCCGGGGTGATGCCGTGGCGCAGATCCACGTTCAACCCGAGGCTTGCGAAGAAGATGGGCGACAGCAGAATATAGGACAGCGTGGAAAAGCGGTTGGCGAGGTATTTGGTGCGCTCGGTCTGGCTGATGATCAGCCCCGCGAAAAACGCGCCGGTGATATCGGCAACGCCGAAGAAATGCTCCGCGCTGTAGGCAAGCACCAGGCAGAACACGAAGCTCATGATCACGTAACGCCGCAGATCGCGGTTGTTGCGCTTGTTGAAATACTGGAACAGGTGGTAGAAGATATAACCCGTACCGCCCACGAACACGAAGAAGAGCAGGATTTTCAGCAGCGTCATCAGCGGGTTTACGCTGCTGTCGGCGGTGGAGGAAATCACGGTGAGGGCGACGATGCCGATGATATCGTCAATCAGCGCCGCGCCTAAAATGGCGCTGCCCACGGGCGTGGAGAGCTTGCCAAGCTCCCGCAGGGTTTCCACGGTGATGCTGACGGACGTGGCGGTGAGGATGACGCCGATGAACATGTTCTGCAAAAACGCGCTGGTATTGCCGCCGTCCTGGCCGACGTGGAACAGGGTGGCGATCAAGAACCCGCCCAGCAGCGGCACCAGCACGCCGACCATCGCCACCACGAAAGAGGCTTTGCCCGCGTGCTTCATCTCGTCCATATCGGTGTTGAGGCCCGCGTCGAACATCAATACCACAACGCCGAGTTCGGCGGTTTTTTTCAGGAAATCCGCGTCGTGCAGAATATTGAGTACGGACGGCCCAAGCACCACGCCGGCCAGCAGCGCGCCGACCACCTGGGGCATGCGCAGCTTCCGGGTGAACATCCCCAGCACCTTGGTAAACAGCAAAATCAGCGCCAGGTCCAGTAAAAATTCATACGATAACACGTGGCTACTTTCCTCTCCTTCTCCTCTGTCCGCTCCGTGCGCCCCTGCCGCGCGGGAGCTAAACCGTAACGATCCATACGACGGAACGCAACCGCGCCCTCCAAGCGTTCATCCTTGAACGCGTCAGGGGGCACGGTCGGATGCATTATAGCACCAACTTTCTGCGATGGCAAATATTTCGTTTCGTAACAAAATAGGCGGCGGCGCGGCGGTTTGACGGCGGGCGCGGCCCGGCGTATACTGAATGGAAACAACGGGATATCAACAGGCCGCGCGGGCACACGGCAAGCGCTGCGCGCCGCGGGTGAACGCGGCGGTGAAAGGAGACGGCCATGTTTACGCTGGAATACGCCGCGCAGGATGATTTCGCCTTCTGGCGCACGCTGGATTCCCGCATCGCGGAGGGCGAGCTGCGCAGCAAAATCCGCGACAAGCGGTGTTATCTGCTAAAAATTGACGGCGCGCCCGTGGGCGTGCTGCGCTACAACCTGTTTTGGGACAGCATCCCGTTTGTAACGCTGCTTTACATACGGGAAGGCGAGCGCGGCAAGGGGCTGGGCACGGACGCCATGCGGCTGTGGGAGATGGAAATGCGGTTTTTGCGGTATCCCGCCGTGATGACCTCCGCCCAGGCCGACGAAGGCGCGCAGCACTTCTACCGCAAGCTCGGCTACCGGGACGCCGGATGCCTGATTTTGGACCAGCCGCCGCTCAAACAACCGGTGGAATTGTTCTTTATAAAGATGCTGTAACCAATGTAAAAAACCCCGCCCGAAACGGCGGGGATTTTTACGTTTTTCGCATTATGTGTTTTTCGGCTGGGAATGCGCGCCGCCTGCCGCGTCCGCGATATAACCGTCCAAGCTCGCGGCGATATACAAAACGCTTTTGCGCATGATTGCCTCCTGCCCGAAGGGCTACTTACTGCCCCGCCCGCGGCATTTGCCGGGGAGCTTCTCCTGCAGGAACGCCCACAGATGGTCGGCGGAAACGTCCGCCTGGCCGTCGGGCAGCAGAAACGCGCGCGTGGGCAGCGCGTACAGGTAGACCGCGCCCTTCACGCGGCGGGCGGCGAACAGCGTATCCCACGGCAGGGTCTGCTGTTCTTCCTTTGCGCCGCCGGAGCGGACGGTGACGTCCGTATCCGTGAGCGTGAGGGAATACACCACGCGCGGCAGGCAGTGCTTAATCACGTTCTCGCGCAGGCTGATATAATAGGAAACGAAGTAGATGATCGGCAAACTCAGCCCGATGGCCGCCAGCACCCCGCCCATCAGCCCGGACTGGGGCTTGTCCGTCTGCAAAAACAGATAGACGGCAAACGCCAGCAGGATGCCCGCGAACCCTACGGGCAGCCGCCAGCGCTTCTGGCGGCGGAAGGTGTCGTACAGGGCAAACCTGCGAAACGTTTTTTGATCGAGTTCGACGGAAATATGGATGACCGTATCTGCGCTCATAACGCCGCCTCCGGTTGAAAAAATCGCTTTGCTTTCCCCAATTGTGGCACAAGATGCGCCTGAAAGCAAGCCCGCCGTTGCGGCGGCGGGATGTTCGGGCCTGCGGCGCGCCGCGGGTTTGCCTGGCCTTTTTGCCTGCGCCGCGGTTTCACCGGGGCGCGCGGCAAAAAGGCGGCCGCTTCGGGATGATCCGGGTACGCCGCGGCATGCCGCCAAAACCTTGCGGGCAGGAAAGCGGCCTACACGGAACGGGCGGCAGATTGCATACAACTTTTGCGGTGAAAAAATATTATACTAGTATGGTACATGTGTTCAATGGATTTCGTGCATATTCCGTTTGCGATAACTTGTATACAACCCGGGAATGCGAACAAAGGTGATTGACACTAATATATTAGTATGCTACACTGTACCCAATACAGAGGAGCGCGCTAAACAGCCCTTCTGAACAACTACATACCGAATAAGGAGGCAAACACATGAAGAAATTTCTATCTCTCGCGCTTGCACTGGCAATGCTGCTGTCCCTGAGCACCGTTGCCCTGGCGGCGGACCCCATCACGCTGGTCTATTCCGAAGTCAACCCGGAAACCAGCTTCGTAGGCACCCTGGGCGCTGCGTTTAAAGCGAAGGTTGAAGAGCTGTCCGGCGGGCAGATCGTCATCGACGTGCACTATGCGGGCACCCTGGGCACCGAAGCCAACATTCTGGACGACCTTCTGGGCGGCGGCACCAGCGTAGACATTCTGCGCGTTTCCGCATTCGCGCTCACCAGCTACGGCTGCACGAAATCCACGCTGCTGTCCATCCCCTATACGTTCGTAAGCCGGCAGCACTACTGGAATTTCGCCAACAGCGATCTGGCCAAGGAATTCCTCAATCAGCCCCAGGAACTGGGCATCCCCCTGCGCGGCCTGTTCTACGGCGAAGAGGGCTTCCGTCACTTCTTCTTCCGCACCGGCGTGGAAGCCGCCGGCATTGAAGACCTGGCCGGCCTCAAGATCCGCGTATCCAACGACCCCGTGATGACCGGCATGGTTTCTAACCTTGGCGGCAGCCCGACCGTTTACACCTTCACGGAGCTCTACAGCGGCCTGCAGAAGGGCGATGTGGACGCGGCGGAACAGCCGATTGCCAACTACTACGCCAACATGTTCCAGGAAGTGGCCCCGACCCTCGTGCTGGACGGCCACACGCTGGGCGCCATCTCCGCCGTGATCACCGATACGGCCTGGAACAAGTTAAACGAAGAGCAGCAGGGCTGGATCATGGAAGCGGCCGCCTATGTGCAGGCTTATAACCAGGAGAACATCCAGGCCAAGGAAGACGCAATCCTTGCCGAGCTGATCGCCGCCGGTTACACGGTTGTGACGGTGGAAGACAAGACCCCCTGGGTGGAAGCCTGCCAGCCGACCATCTCGCAGTTCACCGCGGATCAGGCGGAACTCTACCAGCAGATCCTTGCCATGCAATAACAAAGTCCCTGGCCTGTAACAACAGACGGATCGGAGGTGCGGGGATCACCCTGCACCTCCGCTTTGCTTTGAAGGGAGCAACGGAGCGTATGCCGAGTTTTTTCAGGGTTCTGGATAAATTCAAGCCGGTTTACGACGTCGCCTACCGGGTGATCATGACGCTGTGCAAGCTCGTGCTGATCGCGGATATTCTGGTGACTTCCTGGATCGTCGTCAGCCGGTATTTTCCGCATATCATCCCGCCGCCGATCTGGGGAGAACAGGTTGTGCTGACACTGATGAGCTATATGGCGGTGCTCTCCGCGGCGCTTGCCATCCGCAAGGGTTCCCATATCCGCATGACCGCGTTTGACCGGAAACTGCCCAAGAAGCTGATCATCTCGCTGGATCTTCTGGCGGATATCGCGGTGATGGCGCTGGGCGTTGTGATGCTTGTGTACGGCTGGAGCCAGGCCAAGGCGATCGGCCGCTTCGGCAAGTATGACTCGCTTCCCTGGCTGAGCCGGTTTTGGATGTATTTCCCCATTCCGCTGGCGGGCGGCGCCATGATCGTGTTTGAGCTGGAAGCCATGTATAACCATATCAAGGGTTTCTTTGTGAAACCGGACCCGGAAAAAGGCT
>CAYRPW010000006.1:2071-6605 GCA_964426145.1 uncultured Oscillospiraceae bacterium | reverse complement strand
GCGGGCTTTCGGCCGCGGAGCTGGAAACGGCGGCGGTGGAGGCCGCGTTAAGCGACGTTGAAATCCAGGCAATCTGCCAGGACAACAATATAGTGAAAACGCCTGAGAACAAGGAGGCGAAACGGCCATGAGCGCTGAAACACTCTCCATCATCATTTTACTGGGCAGCTTTTTTGTCATGATTCTGCTGCGGTTTCCCATCGCGTATGCCGTGGGGTTATCCGCGCTGTTTTGCCTGCTTTCGATGGGCGAAAGCCCCACGACGCTGGGCAAACAGATGGTGACCGGCATCAGCTCGTTCAGCCTCATGGCGGTGCCGTTTTTCATTACCATGGGCGTGCTGATGGGCACCGGCGGCATCAGCGAAAAGCTGATCGACCTGGCAAACTCCCTGGTCGGGTGGATGCGCGGCGGCCTGGCCATGGTCAACATCGTCGCGTCGTATTTCTTCGGCGGCATCTCCGGGTCCGCGGCCGCGGATACGGCCTCGCTTGGCTCGATATTGATCCCCATGATGGTCAAGGACGGCTATGACGCGGACTTTTCCACGGCCGTGACCATCACCTCCTCGTGCGAGGGGCTTTTGGTGCCGCCCAGCCACAACATGGTCATCTACGCGACGACCGCCGGGGGTATTTCCATCGGCGCGCTGTTTATGGCGGGCTACCTGCCCGGCGCGCTGCTGGCCCTTACGCTGATGATCGGCTCCTACATCATTTCCGTCAAGCGCAACTACCCCAAGGGAAGGCCGTTCAGCCTGCGGTACTTCGGAAAACAGATGCTCCAATCGTTCTGGGCGCTGGCCGCGGTGCTGATCGTGGTGGTGGGCGTGGTGCTTGGTGCGTTTACCGCGACCGAAAGCTCCGCCATCGCGGTTATCTACTCCCTCATCGTCAGCGTTTACGTGTATAAAGGCCTTTCCTGGAAGGGCGTATGGCAGGCGTTCGGGAAATGCGTGGATACGCTGGCGATCGTGCTGATTTTAATCGCGGCCTCCTCGGCGTTCGGCCTGTGCCTGACCAAGCTGCGCGTGCCGGACATGGCGGCCCAGTTCATCCTGAGCGTCTCCAACAGCCCCATCGTGATCGCGCTGCTGCTCAACGTAATCCTTTTGATCCTGGGCTGCATCATGGATATGGCGCCGATCATCCTGATCACCACGCCGATCCTTCTGCCCATCGCGGTGTCCATCGGGATCGACCCCATCCAGTTCGGCATCATAATCGTTTTGAACTGCGGGATCGGGTTACTGACGCCGCCGGTAGGCGCGGTGCTGTTCATCGGCTCGGCGGTTGGCAAGGTGCCGATGGAGCGTGTCGTCAAGGCGACGCTGCCGTTCTACCTGTGTATGATTGTCGCGCTGCTGCTGGTGACGTTCGTCCCGCAGATCAGCCTGTTCCTGCCGTCGCTGCTTCGGTAAAGGGATTGCGGACCGGAAACGGGGATGGCTCCGTTTCCGGCGCCGTCGTTCATCAACGCTTTGACATACTCGCCTGAAGGATGTGCTTTTCATGAAAATGACGTTTCGGTGGTTCGGAGAGAAGTTCGATTCCGTTGCCCTGTGGCAGCTGCGCCAGATACCCGGCATTGCGGGCATCATCACCACGCTGTACGACACCAAGCCGGGTGAGGAATGGTCCGACGAGGCCATTTTGGCGATTCGCAAGCAGGTAGAGGACGCGGGGCTATCCGTGCTTGGCATCGAAAGCGTGAATATTCACGACGCGATCAAGGTGGGCACGCCGGAGCGCGACCGCTATATCGAAAACTATATCCGCACCATCGAAAAGCTCGGCAAGGCCGGCATCCCCATGATCTGCTACAACTTCATGCCGGTGTTCGACTGGACCCGTTCCGATCTCGCCAAGAAACGGCCGGACGGCTCCACCGTGCTTGCCTACGACCAGAACGTGATCGACAAAATCGACCCCGTCGGGATGTTCACGCAGATGGAAAACAGCGCCAACGGCTTCATCCTGCCCGGCTGGGAACCCGAGCGCATGGCGCACATCAAAGAGTTGTTTTCGATGTATCAGGGCATCACGGAGGAGCAGCTCTTCCAGAACCTGTGCTATTTCTTAAACGCCGTTATGCCCGCGTGCGACAAGTTCAACGTGAACATGGCCATCCATATCGACGATCCCGCCTGGAGCGTGTTCGGCCTGCCGCGCATCGTGACCAGCCGGGAGAAGATCGAACGCCTGCTTGCCGCCGTGCCCAACAAGCGCAACGGCGTCACCCTGTGCACGGGCTCGCTATCCTCCAATCCCAGCAACGACATTCCCGCCATCATCCGCGCGATCGGCGACCGCATTCACTTCGTGCATCTGCGCAACACCAAGCACACCGCTCCCGGCGTGTTTGAGGAAGCGGCGCACTACGCGGCGGACGGCTCCCTGGACATGGTGGAAATCATGCAGGCCCTGATCGACGTGGGGTTTGACGGCCCCATCCGCCCCGATCACGGCCGCGCCATCTGGGGCGAGGTCTCCATGCCCGGCTACGGGCTGTACGACCGCGCGCTGGGCAGCCAGTACATCCTCGGGCTGTACGACGCGCTGATCCGCCAGAAGGAGAAAAGACAATGAACCTGTCCCTGCAGGCGCTTCCTGCGCTGGCCCAGAAGGGCTATCTGGTGCCGAAGTTCGAACTTCCCGCCATGCGCAAAGCCACCGCGCTGGCCCCGCGCTGGCTGCACTTCGGCGCGGGCAACATCCTGCGCGCGTTTCCGGCGGTGCTCCTGCAAAAACTGCTGGACGCGGGTACGGCAGAGAGCGGGCTGTGCGTTGCGGAATGCTACGACGAAGAGATTATCGACCGGGGCTTTGCGCCCTTTGACAACCTCACGGTCGCGGTGACGCTGAAGCACGACGGCGGCGTGGACAAGCGCGTGGTGGGCTCCATCGCCGAGGCGCTGGCCTGCACCCGCGATTTTGCCCGGATTGAGCAGATCATGACGGCGGAAAGCCTGCAGATCGTATCCATGACGATCACGGAAAAGGGATACGCGGTGCGCGACCCCGGCACGGAAACCCTGACCGCGCCCAAAACCCTGATCGGCAGGCTCTGCGCGCTTCTGTACGCGCGCTTTCGGGCGGGCGCGCGCCCCGTTGCGATGGTGAGCCTGGACAACTGTTCCCACAACGGCGATCTGCTGAAGGCGGGGATTTTGTCGGTTGCGGAAAGCTTCGTGCAGCGCGGCCTGACGGAGGCGGCGTTCCTGAACTACCTGAACGATCCGGCCCGGGTCTCCTTTCCCTGGAGCATGATTGACAAGATCACCCCCCGGCCCGCGGACAGCGTGATCGCGATGCTCAAGGAAGATGGGCTTTCGGGCATGGAGGTAGCGGAAACCGCGAAGCATACCTTCGTCAGCGCGATGGTCAACGCCGAGGAATGCGAATACCTGGCCATCGAGGACTGGTTTCCGGCCGGCAGGCCGCCGCTGCAAACGGCGGGCGTGCTGTTCTGCGACCGGGATACCGTGAATAAAATCGAAAAAATGAAGGTCTGCACCTGCCTGAACCCGCTGCACACGGCCCTGGCGGTGTTCGGCTGCCTGCTTTCCTATACGCGCATCAGCGACGAAATGAAGGACCCGACGCTGGTGGGCATGATCCGCACCATCGGCTATACCGAAGGCATGCCCGTGGTGGTGGATCCGGTTGTCCTGTCGGCGGAAGCGTTTATCGGCGAGGTGCTAGAAAAGCGCTTCCCCAACCCCTTCATGCCGGACACGCCCCAGCGTATCGCCTGCGATACCAGTAAAAAGCTGCCGGTGCGCTTCGGGGAAACCCTGAAAGCCTACGTGGCGCGCGGGGAAACGGATCTCTCCTTCCTCACGATGATCCCCATGGTGTTCGCGGGCTACGCCCGATACCTGACCGGGACCGGCGACGACGGCAAACCCTTCGCCCTGTCCCCCGACCCGAATCTGGAAACGCTGCAAACGCTCGTTGCCGGATGGGAACTGGGCAAGCCGTTTGATACGGGCAGGCTCCGCCCGCTGTTCGCAAACCCGGAATACTGCGGCGTGGACCTGTACGAAGTCAACCTGGGGCATAAAGCCGAGGCTTTCTTCGCGGCGATGAACGAGGGCCCGGGGGGCGTTCGCCGCACGCTGGAGCGGCATCTGCGGTAAGGCGGCGGATTGTTTTCCTTCTGCATTTTTTGAATTAAACTGGATAATCGAACCTACAGATGGTATACTGTTTGAACCAGTGGTGCCTTGCGCCATGCTGGGATAAGCGAAGCAGCGAAGCATCGAAACAGCGAATTCAACCGTAAACGCCGACGGTTTGTGCGGCGCTACAACTGAACAGGCATCCGGCGCCGCCGCGGCCGGACGGGAAAACCGGCGGACGAACCCGTTTGTTTTCCTTACGCACAACAGGAAGCGATGCCGCGGAAACGCATACCAGATGCAGTGGATTGACGAAGTTTGGAAATGTATGGTAGATTTTAATTCTGTGCGAACCCCGTTGGAACGGGCACACGCTTTGCGCAGCGCGTAAGCCGCGTTGCGCGCGGCTGC
>CAYRPW010000006.1:0-2061 GCA_964426145.1 uncultured Oscillospiraceae bacterium | reverse complement strand
AGAGAATACGGGAATGAAGTTACTTGCCAACACGCGCCGCCTGGTCGCCTGCGGCGATACGAAGGCGCACTACCTGCTGCAAGCCGCCCTGATCGTCTGGATCGGGTGTCTTAACGTTGCGTCCGCGGGCGCGCTGGGACTGGTGACCCGAAGCCTGACGGCGGGCAACGGGCATGACCTGGCGCGCAATTTCTGGCTTCTGGCGGCCATGCTCACGCTCATCGCCCTGGCGGACTGGTTTCGCTCCATACGCATGACGAAGCTGACCGAAACCGCCGAAAGCAATTATCGGAAAATCACCGCGCGCGCGCTTTTGCATGCGCGCTACGACACCATACAGAAACTGGAGTCCGGCGATCTCATCAGCCGCGTGGTGGCGGACTGCCGCTTTGCCGCGTCCAACAGCGAGCTGCTGATCGACGGGCTGCGTCACGTTTTAATCCCCGTGATGCTCATCGGCGTGATGTTCTGGGTGGACTGGCGGGTGGCGCTTGGCTATATGGTGCCTTTCGCGCCGGTGGTGCTGTACCCCAGGCTCAACAAAAACTCGCTTTCCGAGATTCCCGCCTACCGCACCGCCTTTGCCGCCATGAACGGCCAGGCCAAAGACCTGGTGAGTAACCGCACCACCGTGAAAGCCTACCGGCTGCAGAAGAAGGCCGACCAGTGGATGGGCGAGGCGGTGGAGGATTACCGCAAAAAAGGCGTCCGGGGGATCGGGAAAATTTACACGTCCAATATCCCCTCGCTGGCGGTGAACGTGCTGCCGCTGTTCGGCTGCGCCATCGTGGGCGCGCTCTTGCTATACCGCGGGCAATTCTCCGCGGACGGTTTCGTAACCGCGGTGATGCTTGCGTCGGTGGCGACGGAGGAATTATTGAAGCTCCCCAACGTGATGATCAACTTCCCTTCGGGCATCGTGGCGGCGGACCGGCTGTTTGAGATGTGGGACCTGCCCGCGGAGAGCAGCGGCACGGAAACGGCGCCCCTTCCCGGCGACGCCGTAACCTTTGACCAGGTAATTTTCCGCTACCCCGAGCAGGACGAGGCCGAAGCGCCGCTTTTAAACGGCCTGAGCTTCCGCGTGCGCGAGGGGGAGAAGGTGGCGCTGGTCGGGCATTCCGGCTGCGGGAAAAGCACCGTGCTCAAGCTGATCACGGGCCTGTACCGCCCTGTGGCGGGCACGGTGGCCGTGCTGGGCCGAAGCGTTGAGCAATGGAATATGGAAGCGCTGCGCAGCCGCATGAGCGTGCTGCAGCAGGAACCGTTCGTGTTTCAGGGCTCCGTCCGCGACAACATCCTGCTGGGCTGCCGGGAAGCCAACGAGCAAGAACTTGACCGCGCCGCGGAACGCGCCCGGCTTTCCCAGTGGATTTCCCAGCAGGCCGACGGCTGGAACACCGATACGGGCGAGCACGGCTCGCTGCTGTCGGGCGGGCTCAGGCAGCGGGTGGAGCTTGCGCGGCTGTTTTTGAAGGACGCGCCCATCGAGCTTCTGGACGAGGCCACCTCGGCGCTGGACGCCAGCCGCCAGAAAGAGGTGTTGCAAACCCTGCGCGAAGGCGGGGAGAACAAGACGCGCATTATCATCGCGCACCGGCTGTCCGCCGTTACCGATTGCGACCGCATTTTGTTTCTGCACAAGGGGAAAATTGCCGAGGAAGGCACGCACGCCGAACTTCTGCAAAAGCGCGGGCTGTATTTCGGGCTGTATTCCGCGCAGGAGGAGGGACGCGATGGAGAATAACCGGGACGTCCGCTTCGGCACCGTGATGAAAACGGTCTTGCGCATGATCCGCATGGGGATGCCCAAATACCTTCTGTGCATGACCGGGGTTACGCTGGCCGGGCTTGGCAGCTACCTGATGGCGCTGCTGTTCGGCCTGATCCTAAGCGTTACCATGCGCAACTTCGAGGCCGGTACCACCGCGGTGCCCCGGCTGTTCCTGCTGCTGGGGATGCTGGCGTCCTTCATTCCGCTGGTGGTGCTCGGCTATCACTTCAACCTGCGCGGCGGCCTGGGCATCCGTGCGTCCATCCAGAAAAAGCTGCTGAGCGCCT
>CAYRPW010000005.1:0-19086 GCA_964426145.1 uncultured Oscillospiraceae bacterium | reverse complement strand
ATCATGGGTTAATAACAGGAAAATGTCTTTATCTTCCACAAAGGACAATGCGCGGTATTTCTTGTTCATCAGCCAATTGCTGTTTGTGTATATGGCATGGGGATACACGCGGTCGATTGTGATCATGGGAATCTGCCCGCTTGTGATTTCCGTAAGTATACCGGCATTCCAAAACGTTGCATAGCCGACGTCCAGTTCGTTCTCTTGAACGAACTCCACAACGCCGGTCAGGTGACTGCGGGCCGCGATATCAATACTGGGATCATAAACCACTTGTTTGCCGTCCGGGTGGAGAATGAAAACGTTATGATAAATACCGTTTCCAAATAAAACCAGGCAGGTTACAACCACAGTAGCCTGCCGTATCGAATATCGCTTCGGCTGTGCTTGCAACCTGCGGATTTGCAGGCCAAGCCAGGGGAAAAACCAGACGAACACAGGCAGATAATACTGTGGGTAATTAGTCTGGTCGGGCATGATCAGGAAAACAGCCGTCATGCATAGGATGGAAAGCGGAAACAACAAGGCGCAGAAAGCATCGGCATAGGACACTGTGTTTCGCTCCGTCCGGATTGCCGAAAGGCTGACCAGCAATACAAGCATACCAATAAATGCACCTGAAAGCGCAAGTACCCATTCCAAAGAGAATAGCGTACGCCCTTGCTGATAACCAAACAGGCTTAAGTAACCCACGCCTATGTCACGGATGCCCTCCGGTGACACCAAAGAAAATGCCGTTTGGTTCATCTGCCTGAATGACAAATATTGCGGCAAAACGAGGGTGTGAACCAAAAGTCCCGCAGCACCGGCCAGGCAAACGCCGCATACCAGCACGAGGTGAAGCCTGCTTTTCTTTCGAAAATCGTTTGTCAGCGCTGCCTTCGCCACTCGTTTTTGCAGCAAAACCATGATGGCAGTCACCAGCAGGGGAACCATTGTGGCGGGAAACTGTCGAAAGCCGTTCAAGCAGCTTATGAAACTCAGCACAATTATAGCTGCCACACGCAGCCCCTGCCGCATGCGCTTGTGCTGCCCATGGTGTTCCAGGATTGCCAGAGATAGTCCGGCAATCAGGAATCCGTAAACCAGACAGGGGATATAGTAATTTTGATACAGAACGATCCGCCCGTATACGATTCCCGTAGGCAGCAGCAAGAGCGCGGCGCTGATAAAGTATGCCTTCCAGGATAATTTTACGCAGCGGGAGAAGTAGAGATAGCTGATCAAAAGCAGCAGCTGGAAGATAATGATACTCAAAAACCGTATCAGCGGCCAGTTTTGCAGGATTTTGAACAGGGGCATATAGACGAGATTGGTGCCAAAGAAACGGATTTCCGTGGAATAGTACCAGTTGGAGGTTACCAGTTTATTTTCATCGGCCAGGAGCTTTCCCAGCTCCAGTTCCCTTGCGGCGTCGCTGTCTGTAATGTGATATGCGAAGTAATAAGCCGTATAGCATAAAAATAGGACGACGAAAATAAACACGAGAAGAGGCAGCCAGTTGCCGGTCCAAACCTTCCGTTTGCTCATAGCGCCTCTCCATGCCGTCCGAGCGGATGTATTGATTCCCATCTCCAGCATATTCTATGAACCGTGCGATTTCCTGCGGCGCGGCCGTGCCCACAGGGCTTGCGCATGCGTCACCGAACATGATCAACAGCCGTTACGGCCGCATGAAGTGAACGATGCGCGTGCATACGCCCTGGTCGTTCAGGAAGAACTGCAAAACGAGCGGCTTGCTGCTCAGCGTCGTGGTCGTGTACTGGATGGTATGGGTGCCGTCCTCGTTTTGGAGGATCACGCCGATATCCGGGTCGGCATAATATAGGTTGCGGCTGCCGTCCTGGTTTTGCGGCATGCCGAAATCCTTAAACGCGGCGGTAATGGCCGCCTCCAGGGAACCGATGCCCACGCCGCGCGGGGCCTGGGAGATCGCCTGGTTCATATCCACGCTTGCCAGCTGCCATTGGTTGCCCGAGAGGATGAACGAAGCGGTTCCCCAGGGATAGGCAAGCTGCTGCGCCTGTCCGTCGTAGAACAGGTACTGAATCGGGTCGGCCGAGGCGGGCTGGCCGTAAAGCGCCGTGAATTCCGCAAGCAGCGTTTTGGTCAGCGTAAAATCGGCAAAGGTGTCGTCGCGCGAATACGGGTCGGGCAGGTAGGGCGCTACCGTGAACTTGTAGCCGATCTCCATCGTGGAGGAGCGCTTGCCGTAGCCGTTGACCACCAGCGCCCGCAGGGTAACGCGCCCGGTGGGAAGCTTGATGGGCGTTCCGTCGTAAATCGGGCTGACGTCGGGGTCGGGCTGGGAACCGTCGAAGGTATAGTAAAAAGTCAGGTCGTCTTCCTTGGCCTTCTGTTCGTCTGTTTTCGTGTTGTAATTTGCGGTTTTCTCGCCCGCGCGCAGGCTGACCTCCTGGAGTTTGTTATAGGTATTGGGGGCAAGGTTTGCCTTGGGTGCGGACGGCGCGGAATAGTATACCGTATACTGCGCGGAAAACTCGTCCGAATGCAGATCGCCGACCACGCATACGGCGCGCAGCTTGTACGTGCCTTCGGTAATCAGCACGCTGCCGCCCGTCAGCAGCGTGCCTTCTTCGGGCAGCACCGCGTTATCGTCCAGCGTGTAGTAAATATCGTAGCCCTGCGGCGAAGTAAGAGCGATGTTTTGCTCCAGCTCGTAGCGGCCTGCCACCTGCTCAGCGTCTACTTCCGGCTTTTCGGGGATAAAACTGTCGCGCTGGATGCGGAATGCTTCCCGGCCTGTGCTTTCGTAGGCCAGCAGCATCATGTCCGCGGCTTCCGGGGCGCGCTCGTGGCGGATGAGCAGGGAGATCAGTGCCGTGTAGGCTTCCGTGCGCGACGGGCTTACGGTCTCCACCAGGCTTTTGTATACGGCTTCCGCCAGGTCGTCCTGGTTGGAAAGCTCGTACACCGTTGCCAGCAGCAAAAGCCCGTCGTAATTCTCGGGGTCCAGCACGTCGGCAATGCGAAACGCCTTGGCCGCTTCGGTCATATCGCCGATGTCCATATAATCCTGCCCGACCAGCCAATAGGTCTGCGCGGGAACGGTCAGGAATTGGCTGAGCACTTCCTCCTGCGCCAGAAGTACGGCGGGATCCTGGCTTGCGGCAAGCAGTATCTGGTCTTCCGTAGCCATGAGCACCTGTTTTCTGGCGGTGATGCGCTGGCCGTCGTCGGTGACCTTCATGTAGACAAAATACCCCGCGGCGGAAAGCGCCAGAAGCGCGGCTGCGATCACCAGCATCAGCATCCAGTTGAAGCGGTGGTAGCGCATTCCCTTCACCTTGCCCCGGCCGGAGGCCACGTAGCGGGTCATCACGCTACCGTGTACGGGCACGCCGCTGCGCGCGTCGGGGCGGCTGAACCCCCCGTCCGCAGCGCCGGTGTTCTTGCGGCGCACGTTTCGGTGCAGCTCCGGCGGCAGGGGCGACATCTCGTAATCCCCGTATTCGGGCACGCTTTCGCGCTGCTCGTCTGGCAGAATCTGCGGGGGCGCGTCTCCCCGGCGGCCCTGGCGCATGCCGCGCATGCCGGGGTCGCCGCTGTCTTTGCGGTTGGTTTCGCCGCAGATGTCGCACAGCACGGCGTCGTCGGGCAGGTAATTCCCGCACCTCCTGCAATACATGCTTACAGCGGCCTCTCGCACGCCTCGGGCGCCTGGTTGTTCACCGGGTGATCGTTGATTTCCAGTTCGAATTCCTGTTTCAAAAACCGCGCGGCTTTTTCACACATCAGGATGCGGGGCAGATAGATGGACAGATACTCAAGCACGGAGCTGGATTTGTCCATGATCAGCGACTGCTTGATGATGTGCGTTTTGCGGTTGACGATCACTTCGTTTTTCTGGATGGCGAAATTCACGCGGTCGTGGATATCGCCCAGGTCCGGACAGCCGTTGCGCACGCGGCTTTTATGTGCGTCCGATTTATCGGCGATGATCAGCGCCGCGCTGACGGCGGAGGACGCCGTTCCGCTCTCCTCCTCGTGGTTTCCCACGGCGGTGATGATTTCGATTGCGTCCTGCAGGTTCATGCCCGCTTCCTTGAGGATGGGAAACAGCATCACCGCGCCGTTGGGCCCGTGGTCGTGCCGATTGATGGAGTTGCCCACGTCGTGCACCCATCCGGCGATGGCCGCAAGCTCGATCTCACGCTCGCTGTACCCAAGCTGCGACAGGATGTTGCTGGCGGTGCGGCTTACGTAGCTCAAGTGCCGCGGGCCGTGATCGGTGTAGCCCAGGTGCTCCAGATACCGGTTTCCCGCCTTGATCAGCGCGCGGATGCTCTCGTTTTGCTTGATGTCCAAAAGTGTGACCATGCCGTTCTCCTTCATTACCGTACCTGCAGCCGCTGGACGGCCTGGTAGGTGGGATCGCCGGAAAAATCGCGGTAGGGAGCTTCGCCGCCCAGACGCTCGATGGCGTTTCTGATTTCGATGAAGTCGATATAGCAAACGTCCTTCTGCTCGGCGGCTGTCAGCAGCGGTTCCAGCGCGCGGTCGTCGTCGAGCTTGCCCAGGTAACTTGCGTACAGCGCCCGTTTGTCCGGGCACGCCTGAAAGCGGCGGATGGCGAATAAAAGCACGTCGTCGTCGCCCGGCTTGTTGCACAGAATATCCAAAAGCGCTTCCTTGCCCGCGTCGTTTGCCGCGGTAAAGGCGATCTTGGCGGGGCCCAGCACCTTACTGCCCATGGCGGAAAGGCTTTCCAGGGCGGCGTCGAGCAGCTCCTCGGGCAGGTTGCGTTCCGCCTGCCAGCGGATGTAGGAAACCATCGGCAGCTCGCTTTCCATTTCCCGCAGCATGTCGATCGCGTGCATGCGCGCCTCCGCGGGCGCGTCATTGTTCGTCACGAGGGCAAACAGCGCTTCCTCGTCCGCAATCTCCCGCAGGCGGCTCAGCAGCGGATCGGGCACGGGGACGCCCTGCCCGATATAGCTTTGCAGCAGATCGATCAGCGCGCCGGCGCTGTCATAGCGCGCAAAAAACCCGGCGGGCGTTTCGCCGCTTAAAAAATCCGCGGGCGTGTTCAGCCACTGCGTGTAAAAGGCGGGAGCCGCGTCCTCCATCTCGTCGGCGGTCTTGTAGCGCTCGCGGTTTTCTTCAATCCAGCGGCCCAGCGCCTTGGAAAACGCCGCGTCAAAATCGATCGGTTTCATTTTGTCACCTCTTTGTTTCTGGAAAGCCATAATTTCGGCGCCGCCTGCGCCTGCGCCGGGGCGATGCGGGCAAACATCCGGGCAAGCCGCCTCACGTGCCGTATGCGGGGAAACACGGGCAGCGCCGTGCCGGGCGCTGTGCACAGCGCGTAATGCAGCCGGATGGCCGCCAGCAGGGAACTTCTGCGTTCGCCGGATATCTTCACGCGCATGCGCTGGGGCAGCCGGCGGATCAGCCCCAGGGCGTGCGTCGCCAGCCGGGGATCCAGGCCCGCGCTGCTAAGCAGAAGCTCCTTCAGCCGCAGTTCCGCGGCGGTTTGGGTGCCTCCGCCCGGCTTGATGAACGACAGCCGCCCGCCGTGCCACAGCACAAACGGGTGCGGCATGTCCTGCGTCAACACCCGGATGGCGAGCTGCTTTTCGGCAAACCCGCCTTCGGGCTGCAGCAAAACCTCCCGCATCATCCGCACGATAAAATTCTCGCTGAGGAAGGCAAAACCCTGTTCCAGCAATCCGGAGATATCGGTGTGCGGATTATGCGCCTGGTACAGCGCCAGCCGGTAGTAACTTTCGTCGGTCTGCAGGCGCAGGGCGAACGCTTCCATCCCGTCGTTAAGCGGCTCCATAAAAGCGCGGTAACAGGCTTCGCTGTCCGGGTCGCAAAGCGCCGGGTACAGCCGCAGGCCTTTGGCGGCTTCACGGGCCTGCGCAGGCGGCAGGGCGGCAAGCGCCTGCGCCGTGCGGCGCAGATAGCGGCTGGGCACGTCTTCGGGGTCCAGATCGCGGCACTGGTCCAGCGCGCGCAGCGCGTCGTGCATTTTCCCGGAATGAAGCAGCAGCACGCTTTTGTTGTACAGCGTCTGTACGCGGTTTCCGGCGCGGTTTAAAACGGGCAGGGCGGCGGTATACAGGCCGAGGTTCAGCGCGGTTTGGCAAATGTACTGTTCGTCCGCGGCGGTCAGCGCGCGGGCGGCGGCCAGCGATAGCGCCACGTACGCCCGTTTTCGTTTTCCCTGGATGCCGTAGAGCTCCGCAAGCACGCACCACGTACGGCAGCTTTGCGGGGCAAGGCGGCAGGCGGTTTCGGCTTCCCGCACGGCCTGCCCGGGCTGCCCCAGCGCCTTGTAATACAGGGCGCTCAATGTATGGCAGCGCTCGTCGCCGCGGGGAATGTCCGTGGCGCGCGTAAGCGCGTATTCTACCGCGTCCCATTCGCCGGCTGCCAGGTCCTCCGCGGCATATTCCACCAGAATGCGGTACCGCGCGGCGGTTTCCGCGGGCGGCGCAAGCATTGCTTCCAGTTGGTCCAGCTGCTTTGCGCAGGTTTCGTCCATGCCGTCGCCCTGCGCGTACAGCACGTGCGAAAACGCGTCCGCCGCCTCCTCCAGATAGCCAAGCGCCATCAGGTTAAACCCGATCAGGCTGATGCAGGTAACGTTCTGCGGGTCCAGCGCCAGCGCGGCGAACGCCTGGTGATTGCTGGCTTCAAAGCGTTGCATGTCCTGCAGCACCCGCGCGTAGGCGAGCTTCAAAGGCACGCTGTCGGGCGTCAGCGCGACGGCCTGCTGGTACAAAACTTCGGCCTGCCGCCGGTTGCCGCTGCGGTAATGGAGCGCGGCGCGCCGGGCCCACCATGCGGCGGGCCGCGCCATGCGCAGCACCTTGCCTGCCTTTTCTTCCATATCCGCTCCTATAGCGCGCGGTTTAAAAGCCGCAGCAGATCCTGTGTGGTAAAGTGATATTTCGTGTTGCAGAAGTGGCACACCAGCTCCGCGCCGTCCACCTCGTCGGCAATCATGCGCTTGAGTTCTTCCTCGCCCAGGGTGATCAGCGCTTTTTCCATGCGCTTCCTGGAACAGCTGCATTCGTAGCGCAGTTCCCGCGTTTCCAAAAGCTCCGGCGAAAGCCCCTGAAACCAGAGCTTTAGCAGTTTTTCCGGCGGATCGTACAACAGCTCATTGGCGATGTCGCCCAGGATGGGGGAGCGCATCTCCAGCTGGTCGATCGTCTGGTCGTCGCAGCCAGGCATTGCCTGCAACAGCACGCCGCCCGCGGAGGTAACCTCCATATCCGATGCGATTACGCCGAGGCTGACCAGCGAAGGCGTTTGCTCGCTTTGCACGTAGTAATAGGCGAGGTCGGCGGCGATTTCCCCCGAGATCAGGTTCACCTGGCCGATATAGGGGCTTTTCAGCCGCAGGTCTTTCACCACGCTCAGCCGCCCGTGGCGGCCTACGCCGCCGCCGATATCCAAAAGCCCGTCCTTGAGCGGAAGCTGTACGGTATGGTTCTGCACGTAGCCGCGTACGGCTATGGCGGGTATGCTGCCTGTCTTTGATACGCTTCCCACGCAGACGATCTTTTGCAGCGGCCCGCCCCCGTCGATGGTGAGGGTTACGGAAGAATCCTTTTCCTTGAGCGTGGACGCAAGCATCGCCACGGCGGTCAGCCCGCGGCCCAGCGCGCCTGCGGCAACGGCGCTGGAACCCTGCAATTCCTGCGCTTTGCGCGCGCTTTGGGTGGAATGGATGATCAGCCCGCGCACCGTTCCGCCCTGCAGGGTGAAATGCAGCATCGTATCCATGGAAATGCTCACTCCTTCCGGGTGGCCGCGATGTGCCAGCGTTTTTCGGTTGGTTTGGGCGCGTCCGCCGTCCGTTCGCCGTGTACGGTGATATCGGCAAAACCTTCCTGCGCAAGCAGGGCTTTCAGCACGGCCTGGGTGTAGCCGTACTGTACCTGGTCTTCGGTGATCTTCCGGTACAGGTTTCCCGTTTCGCGCAGGAAGATGCTCAAATGCATTTCCACGCGGCAGTTTTTTGGGTAGAACTGGTTTTTCCACAGGTAGCCGACGTCCGGGTTATCCTCGCACAGAAAATTGTCGCCCAGCAGGTGCTTGAGCTTATAGGGCGTGGATACGTCGAATATCAGCGCCCCGCCGGGCTTCAGGGCGCGGTATGCCGCGCGGAAAAACGCGGCGATATCCCGCTCGCTTTCCAGATAATTCACGCCGTCGCAGGTACATAAAACCCCGTCCGCGGGGCGGTGGAGCGTAAAGGCCCGCATATCCGCCTGTACGAAGGGAATGGCAAGCGCGGCGCGGCGGGCTTTTTCCTGCGCGACGCAAAGCATGTCGCAGGATACGTCCACGCCGGTCATGGCATAGGTTTTGGCAAGCGGCAGGGTGAGGTTACCCGTGCCGCAGGCGCACTCGCACACCGCGCCGCCGCTTACGCCCCGAAGGCGCAGCAGCTCGCGGTAAAACGCGGCCCAGGCGGCATAATCCACATTGGCCATCAGGCGGTCATACACGGAGGCGAAGGCGGTATACAAGCCGATTACCCCCGCCCGGTTTCCTGCGCGTCGTCATCGTCGTCATCGTCGTCGTCGGCTTTATGCAGGCCGCGGTTTGTGACCGCGCCTTCGATCCGCGCGTTGATGTATTTGTCAAACACCGCGTTGGTAAAGCTTGCGGATACGAAGCGGCTGAACGCGAAACCGAAGAGCACGTAATACAAAAAGCAAAGGATCACCGCCCACACGTAATACGGCGTCAGCATCGCAACCGCAAGCGCGATCAGCGCGGGCACCAGGGTAAGCAGCTTGAACAAAACCGTCTGCGGCAGCCGCCCCATCGTAAGCAGAACGGAATTGCGGATCAGCTGGCCGTATTTAAGCTTGTAGCTGACCATCAGCGGGTACGTAAAGATCAGGCTCATCATCCAAAGCAGCGATACCAGCAGCGTAAGCATCTGCGGAATGACGTACAATGCGCCGTTCTGGCTTGCAAGCGAGCCGTAAAAATCCCAGCACACGTAGGCGATCAGCGGCACCAGGCCGGTGATGAACCCGGTGAGCAGCCCTTGCTTCCAGTTTTCCTTGACGGCGTCTTTAAAATCGCTGAAGAGGAAGGCATGCTCGTCGCGCGCCCAGTTGCGGGTCACGTAGCATAGGCCCGGCGTAAACGGCCCGGTGAGGGTGATGGCGGGCACGAGCATCAGCATGCAGAACAGCGCGATGGACTTGATCGTGTCCACCCCGGTGGTCATCTGCTGGTTCAGTTCCGCCTCCAGAATGCTGCCCTCGTTGAACAGCGCGGTGGCGTCCGCCATGCCGCTGAGCGCCGTGTACACCAAAATGAGATGGTACACGATGATCAGCATCGCGGGCAGCCAGCTGAGCATATACAGCAGGTTCAGCCGGGCAAGCCCGCTCAGCCGCACGCGCAGCATTTCCCGAAACAGCTGCCCCCGGGTTTGGGGAAGGTCGTCCTTGGTATAGTCTCCCTTGCCGGATTTGCCGTATAAATAATTATTCACGAATTTTCCGAACATAGCTTGTCCTCCCTTATGCGGTCTGCGTTATTATACCATATTTTATGCGCGCCGTGTGCGCGCGGCCCGGAGGTTTTACACGCGGCGTGCCGGGAACAGGGAAAGGCCGGCCCGCATATGCGCCGGGCCGGCATTGCGCTTCGTATCTACAGGATATCCGTCGGCGCTTTTTGTGTCAACGGCCTGTGTTTTGAAACCGGGGGAGAACGTCCAAACCGTCAGATTTGGTGTTTGATGCGGTCCTTTTCCTCGGCCTGCTTGGCGTCGTTGAAGCGGTTCAGCGTGCCCACCAGGTAGCCGGTAATGCGGCGGATGCGCTCGAACGCGTGCCCGTCCTCGGCGCGGCCGCAGCCCGGGCACACGTCGCCTATCACGCCGTTGAAGCCGCACAGGGGGTCGCGGTCCACGGGGTGATTGATGGACCCGTAGCCGATGCCGCAATCGTGCATGTAACGCACGATCTTTTCAAACGCCTCCAAATTCTGGCCGGGGTCGCCGTCCATCTCCACGTAGCTGATGTGCCCGGCGTTGGTCAGCGCATGGTAGGGCGCTTCCAGGGCGATCTTTTCAAACGCGCTGATTTCGAAATAGACGGGAATATGGAAGGAGTTGGTGTAATACTTCCGGTCGGTAATCCCCGGCAGGGTGCCGAAACGCTCCCGGTCCAGCCGCACGAAACGGCCGGACAGGCCTTCGGCGGGCGTGGCGAGGCAGGTGAAGTTCATCCTGGTTTTCTCGCTCATGTCGTCGCAGAATTTGCGGATAAAGCCCACGATCTCCAGCCCCAGGTTTTGGGAGGATTCGCTTTCGCCGTGATGCGCGCCGCGCAGGGCGACCAGCGTTTCCGCAAGCCCGATGAAGCCGATGGACAGCGTGCCGTGCTTTAAGACCTCGCGGATGCTGTCGTTCCAGCCGAGTTTCTCGGAATCAAGCCACATGCCCTCGCCCATCAGGAAGGGGAAGTTGTGCACCTTCTTGTCGGCAATGATCTCAAAGCGTTCCATCAGCTGCGCGGTGATGAGGTTTAACATCCGCTCCAGCTCTTCGAAAAACCAAGCGACGTCGCCCTTGGCTTTGATGGCGATGCGCGGGAGGTTGACCGACGTGAAGGACAGGTTTCCGCGCCGCGGGGCAATTTCGCGGCTCTTGTCGTGCACGTTGCCCATCACGCGGGTGCGGCAGCCCATGTAGGCGATCTCCGTTTGATAATCGCCCGGCTTGTAATACGAAAGGTTAAACGGCGCGTCGATAAACGAAAAGTTGGGAAACAGCCGCTTGGCGCTTACGCGGATGGCAAGGCGGAACAGATCGTAATTGGGCTCGCCGGGGTTGTAGTTCACGCCTTCCTTGACCCGGAAGATCTGGATGGGGAAAATCGGGGTTTCACCGCCGCCCAGACCCTCTTCGGTTGCCAGAAGCACGTTGCGCATCACCATGCGGCCTTCGGGGGAGGTATCCAGCCCGTAGTTGATGGAGGAAAACGGCACCTGCGCGCCCGCGCGGGAGTTCATGGTGTTTAAATTGTGCACCAGCGCTTCCATGGCCTGGTGGGTGGCCTTCTCGGTTTCCCTCTCGGCGTGCTCGCGGGCGAACTCCGCCATGCGCTGCAGCTGTTCCTTCGTTGCGCCGCCTAACAGCGAAAGCTTCGCCTGCACGGCGGCGTCGAAGTCCGGGTCCGCGGTCAGCGCGGGTTTCCTGCCTGTTTCCGTCTCCACTTCCAAAAGCAGGGTCTTCGCCTGTTCCGCCGCGTCGTCCGTTTGCAGCATCAGCTCCATCGCGCGGGCCAGGTTGTCGCGGTAGCGCTTGGCATAGGTCTTTTTCACGCCGGGCGCCATGCCGTAGTCGAAGTTGACCACGCTCTGGCCGCCGTGCTGGTCGTTCTGGTTGGCCTGGATGGCGATGCAGCACAGCGCGGAATAGCTGTAGATGTCGTTGGGCTCCCGCAGCACGCCGTGGCCGGTGGAAAACCCGCCGCGGAACAGATGCAGCAGGTCGATCTGCGTGCAGGTGGTGGTGAGCGTGTAGAAATCCAGATCGTGGATGTGGATGTCGCCGTCGTGGTGGGCGGCGGCAAATTTGGGGTCGATCACGAACATCTCGTAAAACTGCTTGGAGCCCTCCGAGCCGAACTTGAGCATCGCGCCCATGGCGGTGTCGCCGTTGATGTTGGCATTCTCGCGTTTGATGTCGGAATCCTTGGCGTCCTTAAAACAGATATCCTCGAACGTCTTCATCAGGCGCGTGTTCATTTCCCGCACGCGGCTGCGCTCCGCGCGGTAGAGGATGTACGCCTTGGCGGAGCGCACGAAGCCCTGTTCAATCAGGACTCGCTCCACGGTGTCCTGGATCTGCTCCACGGTGGGGACGCTGGGAATGGTCTCGTCGTTTTCCACGGCGGTCACCACCAGCTCCGCCAGATGGTGGGCGGTTTCCTTGCCTTTGCGGCTGCCGCAGGCTAAAAAGCTTTTTTCGATGGCCTGTTCGATTTTAAGCGGGTCAAACGGCACAACCCGGCCGTCGCGTTTCGTTATCGATGCGATCATAGCGATGCTCCTTTGTGTCGGTAAACGCCGGGAAGAGAAGGAAAATCAACCGCCGCGCGCGCTTTTTGGGCGTTACGGCAATACGGTGCGGTTCGGCAGGCTCACGCTAGCCGTTCCGCCGGGCAGGTTTTTCATCACGTCTTCGTCGGTTGGAAAACGAAGTAAGGTCATTATATGGTGCCAAACGCAAAACGTCAATACCAGATGTAGTGAAATTCGGGTTGCCCGGCCGCCGCATCCGCTGCCTGCGCGGCGCGCAATCCGTTCGCTTGCAAGCAATCCGGAACTTTATCCATGCCCGTTCCACAAAAAGAAAAATATTTTCCACATCGGTTTCCACGGGGTTTTCCACATATTGCGGCGCGGCGGGCAGCCTGCGCGAAACTGTTTGGCAAGGGGGTGCGCATCCGGTATAATGGGACGGGGAGGGAAGGCCATGCGGATAGCGGTCATCGGCGGAGGCGCGGCGGGGTTTGCGGCGGCGGTCGCCGCGGCGCAGCGCGGCGCGGACGTAACGGTTCTGGAGCGCAACAAAAAGCCGCTCAAGAAGCTCGGCGTCGCGGGCAACGGGCGCGGCAATATTCTAAACGCGGGCGAGCCCGCGTATTTCGGGGATGCGGCATTTGCGCGGGCCGTGCTGGGGCGCATCGGCTACGCGCAGCTCGCGGTGTTTTTCGCGGGTCTGGGCGTTCCCCTGCGGGAGGAGCAGGCGGGCTGGGTGTACCCCGCGTCGCTCCAGGCCTGCGTGGTGCAGGATGCGTTCATGCTCCGCGCGCGGGAGCTCAACATATCGGTGCGGTGCCTGTCGCGCGTGGAAAGCCTTGTAAAGGATGCGGGCGGATTCGTCGTTTCCGGCCTGCAGGCGGCGCCGAGTGAGGAAAAGCCGCAGGGCGGAACGCCGTTTGCCCTCCGGTTTGACAAGGTGATCGTCGCCTGCGGCGGCGCGGCAGCCCCTGTGCATGGGACGGACGGAACGGCCTACGGCCTGCTCACCGCCTTCGGGCATCCCCGCACGGCGCTTTACCCCGCGCTGTGCGCCCTGAACGTGCCTAAAAACCGCTTGCAGGGGCTGGAAGGGCAGCGCGTGCGCGCCGGGCTGCGCCTGATGGACGGCGATACGCTGGTTTGCGCGTCGCGCGGCGAAGCGCTGTTTGCGCCGGACGCGGTCAGCGGCATCGCGGCGATGCGCCTGGGGCGGTTCGCGCGGGAGGGCATGAATCTGGTCCTCGACCTGCGGGATGAACTCAACCTGCAGGGCGGCGCGCTGCCGTTCCTGCGTTCCCTGGCGGAAAAGCGGGCGAAGCTGCCGGTTGCGGACCTGTTAACGGGCGCGTTCGCCGGCCCTGTGGCGCGCTTCCTGCTCAGAGAGGCCGGGGTGCGGGAGCTGCAAACCCCGGCGGAACGCGCCGGTGCCGGGCTGCTGCATGCGCTGGCCGGGACGATCGAGGGTCTCCGCCTGCCGGTTACGGGTACGCGCGGGTTCGAACAGGCGCAGGTGACCGCCGGCGGCATGGAAACGAAGGATTTCGACCCCGCCACCATGGAAAGCCGCCTCGCGCCCGGCCTCTATGCCGCCGGGGAAATCCTGGACGTGGACGGCGACTGCGGCGGGTTCAACCTGATGTTTGCGTTTGCCAGCGGCCTGCTTGCGGGTTATGCTGCGGCGGCAGGCTAATCCGCGTTCCGATCTTCTTTTATCGAACCGTAAAAAAAACGGCCGCGCTGTGCGCGGCCGTATGCGGGCAGGAAACCCTCGCCCAGACTTACTTGCGTTTGAAGAAGCCCGTCACCAGCAGCAGCAGGCACGCGCCGCCCAGCGCGATCAGAAAGCTGGACAGGTTGAAGCCGTCTACGGTGCCAAGCCCGAACAGCGAGGCCACCCAGCCGCCCACGATACCGCCGACGATGCCGATGAAGATGTTGGCAAGAAGGCCCATAGCCCTGTCGCGCTTCATAATCTTGCTGGCAACCCAGCCCGCAAGGCCGCCCATAATAATCCATGATACAATACCCATTGTGATCCTCCTGACTTTCGTTGCGAATGCGGGCGCGTCACCCGCCGTCCGGCCGTTGCCCGCGCCCGGTACCGCGCGTGGCCGGGTTTTGGGGTTTCTACAAGCGTATTATAGTATCGCGGCCAGCCGGACGTAAAGCGTTCTAGCAGATTCTAATGAACCTCTAAGGCTTCTCATGGCTGCCGCCCGGCGGCATACTGTATGCATATACTATACCAACCGTACCGGGAGTGAAACGCATGCATCGAGTTCTCTTCGTCTGCTTTGGCAACATCTGCCGCAGCCCCATGGCGGAATTTATTTTGAAGGACCTGGTGTTCAAACTGGGCCTGCGCGGGGAATTCCGCATCGAATCCCGCGGCACCAGCGCGTCGGAGGTCGGCAGCCCCGTATACCCGCCCGCCCGCGAGGAGCTGAAACGGCACGGCATAACCTGCGAGGGTAAGGTGGCCCAACAGCTGAGCGCGCAGGATTATGAAAATTTCGATCTGCTGCTTGCCATGGATCTTCGAAACGTGCGCGCGGCGCAGCGCATCACCGGCGGGGATCCAGAGCGTAAGGTGCATTTATTGCTGGAGCATACCGCATCGGGCGGCGAGGTGGCCGACCCCTGGTACACCAACCGTTACGACGTCGCCTACAGGGATATTCTGGAAGGCGCTGAAAGCTGGCTTTCCCTGTTGCTGGCTACGGAAGCAACGCGCCATTGACAAGCGCCCGTCCGGGCATATAATGTCAATTGTTACATTCATGAATGGGAGGCATCGGGTTGGATCTCAAGCAGACGATCACACGCCATCTGTCGGATACGATCATACCCTTTTGGTCGGAACTCCGCGATTTCCGGCACGGCGGTTATACCGGTTATGTCGGCTTCAACCTGAAGGCGGATTCCGCCGCACCCAAGGGTTGCATTCAAAACAGCCGGATTCTCTGGTTTTTCTCCTCTGCCTATATTGCGCTGCGGCAGCCCACGCTGCTGACCTGCGCGCACCATGCCTACCGCTATCTGGAACGCTTCGTCGATCTGCGCGAAGGCGGCCTGTACTGGATGTGCACCGCCGACGGCGAGCCGATGGACGATACCAAGCATACCTACAATCACGCGTTCGCCATCTACGCGCTGGCCGCCTACGCGCGCGCAAGCGGGAAGGAAAAGGCCATCAAACAGGCGCTGTCGCTGTTTGAGCTCATCGAAGGCCGCATGGTCAAGGACGGGTATTATCTGGATTCGTTCAACCGCGCGTTCCGCCCGCTGCAAAACGTGAAGCTTGGCGATAATCCCAAGCTTCTGGCGCGGGGCGTGGTCGCGGACAGAACGATGAACACGCTGCTGCACGTGCTGGAGGCGTACACGCTTTTGTACGAAGTCAGCGGCGATCTGCGCGTGAAAGGCCGGTTGCAGTGGCTTTTGCAGCTGGTGCGGGAACGGGTGTACAACCCGGAGAAAAACCGGCTGGACGTGTTTTTCGATTCGTCTTTGCGCCCCTTGATCGACATGCAAAGCTACGGGCACGATATCGAAGCCTCGTGGCTGATCGACCTTGCCGCCGAAGCGGCGCTCGAGGGCGACGAGCTGGCGCAGACCGAGCAGATGACCGCGCGGCTGTGCTGGGGCGTGCTGGAACGCGCCTTTCACGACGACAGCCTGCTTAACGAATGCGTGGAGGGTGTGGACGACCCGCGCCGAATCTGGTGGGTGCAGGCCGAAACGATGGTCGGCCTGGCAAACCTCTGGCAGAAAACCGGAAATCCCGCGCTGCGCGAGAAGATGGACGCGCTGTGGGGGTATATCGACCGGCATATCGTCGACCACCGCCAGAACGGGGAATGGTACGCCATGGCCGATACCGGGGGCAGGCATCCCGAAATGCCGGTTGCCGGGCCATGGAAAGCGCCTTACCATAACGGCCGCATGTGCCTGGAGCTGATGCGGCGGCTGCCATAGGGAAACGAAGGCGGGTATGCCCGGGAAACGCCGGGGCGTGCTCGCCTTGTTGATGCAAGAATGTCCGGCTGGATTGCGCCCGGAAGACCGGGCGGAAGGAGAACGGCATATGGGTGAAACGTTGCGGCTTGCGGCGGTGTTCGGCGATCATATGGTGCTGTGCCGCGGAAAAAACGTGCGGATCTTCGGGCAGGGCGCGCAAGGCGCGGCGGTTACGCTGACGCTTGCCGGGCAAACCGTGCGGGCGCACGCGCGGGACGGCCGGTTTGAGGCGGTGTTCGCGCCCATGGAAGCGGGCGGGCCGCATACGCTCACCGTGACGGACGGCGCAACCGCACTCTCGTTTGCGGACGTGATGATCGGGGACGTGTATTTCGCGGGCGGCCAGAGCAACATGGAAATGCTGCTGGAGCATACGGAAAACGGGCCGGAGCTTGCGCGGACGCTGGACCGCCCTTTGATCCGCTACATAAACTTTCCGCGAAACGCGTGGCTTGACGAACAAGCCCTGCAAGCGATGTGCTGGAAAGCCGTTTCCCCCGGCCAATGCGGCGATATCAGCGCCGTTGCCTGCCACTTCGCGCTGCATCTCCAGCCGGAGATCGGGGTGCCGATCGGGATTATCGGCTGTTACTGGGGCGGCACGTCCGTCGTCTGCTGGATGGACGAAGAAGCGCTTTTGGAAACAACCGCAGGTTCGAAATTGCTTGCGGAGTATACGCAGCGAAACGCCCACAAAACCGACGCGCAGTACGACGCCGAAATGAAGGCGTACGACGACGCGTATCAGGCTTGGTGGAAGCGCGTGCTCGCCCTGCAGGCGGAAAACCCCGCGATTTTGTGGGAAGAGATCAATGAAAAGGCAGGGAAATGCCCGTGGCCGCAGCCGGAGGGGCGCAAAAGCGGGTTCCGCCCGGCGGGGCTGGCGGAGACGATGGTCAAACGCATCGCCCCTTACACGCTGACGGGTTTCCTCTATTACCAGGGCGAGGAGGATACCAAGCATCCGCCGCTGTACCGCACGCTGCTCACGTCGCTGATCTCATTCTGGCGTGATTTGTTTAAAGACCCGTCGCTGCCGTTTTTGTTCGTGCAGCTGCCCATGTACATCGCCAAAGGCGAGGAGGATGCGAAGAACTGGCCGCCGCTGCGCATTGCGCAGGAGCAGGTGTTCCGCGCGGTGCGCGGCACCGGCCTTGCGGTACTGATCGATTGCGGCGAGTTTGACAACATCCATCCCAAAGACAAGCATACCGTCGGCTACCGGCTGTTTTTGCAGGCGATGCGCGTGGTGTACGGCCGCCCTGCCGATGCGGACGGCCCCCGCGCCATCGCCGCGCGGCCTGAGGGCGATTCCCTGATCCTTACCCTGAGCGCGCCCGTTTTGTTCCGCGAAACCCCGACGCTGTTCGAGCTTGCGGGCGAAGACGGCGTTTTCCGCCCCGCGCAGGCAGTGGCGGAGGGCACGCGGCTTACGCTGACTGCGGACGGACTTGCCCAACCCGTGTCCGCCCGCTATGCCTGGGTGAACTACGGCGCGGTGTGCGCGTTCGGTGAAAACGGCCTGCCGCTTGCGCCGTTTCTGCTGTAGAAAAACGGCCCGCGGCTGCGCCTGGCCTTGGCTTGATACGCGGGAAACTTCACCCCGCATTGTTTCGGAAAAACCTTTTCCGTGGTATGATATCTGCGGGGAGGGATGTTCATGCGCTTTACGGTGATCGGCGCCGGGCGCTGGGGCACGTTCCTCGCGTGGTATGTCCATCGCCTCGGGCACACCGTCGGTTTGTTCGGGCGTTCGTCGTCCCCCCGTTTCCAGACGCTTGTTTCCACCCGCACCAACGGGCTGGTTACCCTTGCCCCGGGCGTGGAGCTGATCACGGCGCTCAGCCGGGACACGGACGTGTTTTTGATCTCCGTCTCCTCGCAAACGCTGCGCGGACTGCTGCAGGAGCATGCGGCCTGCCTGCTTGGCAAACCCGTCGTGCTTTGCATGAAGGGCCTGGAAATCCGAAGCGGCGCAAGGCTATCCCAGATCGCGCGCGAGGAGCTGGGGCCGGAGCAGCCCGTGGCGGTGTGGCTTGGGCCGGGCCACGTGCAGGAGTTTACGCGCGGCGTGCCCAACTGCATGGTGATCGATTCGGATGACGAAGCGCTCAAAACCATGCTGGTGGAGGCGCTGTCGGGCGAGCTGATCCGCTTTTACTACGGGCGGGATCTGATCGGCTCGGAAATCGGCGCCGCGGCCAAAAACGTGGTGGGGATCGCCGCCGGCGTGCTGGACGGGCTGAAGCTGTCCACCCTCAAAGGCGCGCTCATGAGCCGCGGAACGCGGGAAATTGCGAGGCTGATTGCGGCTTTGGGCGGAAACGAGCTGAGCGCGTACGGGCTGTGCCATCTGGGCGATTACGAGGCCACCGTGTTTTCCCCGTACAGCCATAACCGCCGCCTTGGCGAATGCCTGGTGACGGGAGAGCCGTACCTGGAACTCGCCGAGGGCGCGTACACCGCGCAGGCGCTGATGACGCTGGAAGCGCAGACCGGCGTGGAACTGCCCATCTGCAACGCCGTTCATCAGGTGCTCTACGGCGGCGCGGACGTCCGCAAAGCGCTGGGAAGTTTATTTGACCGAAGCTTAAAGCTTGAATTTTAGCAGACAAACGCCCCATGCGGGGCGGAAAAACTGAAACGACCGAAAGGAACACACACCATGAAGGACAAAAAACAGGCCCGGTGCAAGTACGTCGATATCGGCGGGCAGGCCGTGCTGGAAGGCGTCATGATGAAATCGCCGGACGCGATCGCCGTCGCCGTGCGCAGGCCGGATCATACCATCGCCGTACACCGGGAAGCATACGTCGCGCCCAGCAAGAAACACAAATGGATGGGCTGGCCGTTCGTGCGCGGGATTATCAATATGGGTTCGATGCTGTCTCTGGGTATGAGAACGCTGCAAAAAAGCACCACGATGCTGGGCATGCTGGACGAAGAACCTACCAAGTTTGAAAAATGGCTTTCCAAAAAACTTGGCAAGGGTATTGATAAAATCGTGATGGGCACCGCGGCGGT
>CAYRPW010000004.1:14837-20754 GCA_964426145.1 uncultured Oscillospiraceae bacterium | reverse complement strand
TCCGCTGTGATTTCAACGTTCCGCGTGACAAGGAGACCGGCGAGATAACGGACGTCCCCGTGGACACCTGCTTTATCTTCATCGGCTACCTGCCCAATACCGAGATTTTCAAGGGTATGGTCGACATGACGCGCGGCGGGTACGTGATTACCAACGAGCGCATGGAAACCCGGATTCCGGGCGTGTTCTGCGCGGGCGACGTGCGCGACAAATTCCTCAAGCAGGTTGCCACCGCCGTGGGTGACGGCGCGATTGCGGGGTATGCGGCGGAGAAGTACATCGCCGAAAGCGAAATGTTCGAAAACCAGATCATGGGCGACGACCGCCGCATTGTGTACGTATACAACGCCGCAAGCGCGGACGACCGTAAGCTGCTGGCCGAGATGGAGCAGTACGGCCAGAACTGCTGCGACCTGATGCTCAAAAAGGTGGACGTGTACAAATCCAACGGCCTGGCGCAGCGGCTGGGCGTGGAGCAGGTGCCCTGCGTGGCCTATATCCGCGACAACCAGGTGATCGGCTGCGTCACCTGCGGCGATATCTGCCCCGCGAACATCAACGCGCTGGTTAAGAAATAAGCGGAAGTCCTCGAAAACCCGCAGAACCAAAAGACACCGCTCCCAGGAGCGGTGTCTTTTATTCTTTTCTGCGTCTTGCGCGCCGTTTCCGGCGTAAGCAAGTTTACTTCCGCAAAATCATCTCGCTGCGCTTGGGGCCGGTGGAAACCCTGCGGATGGGCACGCCCACCTGCTGTTCCAGGAATTTGACGTAGTTTTGGCAGTTTTCCGGAAGTTTCTCAAAATCCGTCAGGCCGCGGATCTCCGTTTTCCAGCCGGGCAGCACCGTGTACACGGGCTTGCAGCGCATCAGCCGCGGCGTGGCCGGGAACAGCGTCAATGTTTCGCCGCCTTCCTCGTACGAAGTGCAGACGCGGATCTCATCCAGATAGGCAAGCACGTCGAGGTTGGTGAGCACGCACTCGGTAGCGCCGTGCACTTTACAGCCGTAGCGGGTTGCCACCGCGTCGAACCAGCCGACGCGCCGGGGCCTGCCCGTGGTTGCTCCGTACTCGCCCGCATCGCCGCCGCGCCTGCGCAGTTCTTCCGCCTCGTCGCCGAACAGTTCGGTGACGAACGGGCCCGCGCCTACGCAGCTGGAATACGCCTTGGTGACGCACAGCACGTCACGGATCGCCGTGCAGGGCACGCCGCCGCCCACCGCAGCGTGGCCCGCAAGCGGCGAGGAGGATGTGACGTAGGGATAGATGCCGTGGTCGGGATCGCGCAGCGCGCCCAGCTGCCCCTCCATGAGGATCTTCTCATGCCGGGCAAGCGCGCCGCTCAGGTACTCGGTGGTATCGGTCACGAAGGGCTTGATCTGCTCCGCCTGCTGCTTCAGTTTCAAAAGCAGCGCCTGCAGATCGATCAGCGGCTGGTGGTATAAATGCTCCAGCAGCGTGTTTTTCTGGGTCACGACGCTTGAAAGCCGTTCGCGGAGGATTTCCTCGTCGTACAGCTGGCACACCTGGATGCCGATTTTCAGGAATTTATCGCCGTAAAACGGAGCGATGCCGGATTTGGTGGAGCCGAAGCTGCCCTTGCCGAGCCGCTCTTCTTCATACTTGTCAAAATCCACGTGATAGGGCATCATCACCTGCGCGCGGTCGCTGATGAGCAGCTTGGGCGCGGGTACGCCGCGCTCGATCAGCGCCGCGTATTCCTTCATCAGCTTTTCGATATCCAGCGCTACGCCGGGGCCGATGATGTTGACGATGTTCTGGTGGAACACGCCCGAGGGAAGCAGATGCAGCGCGAACTTGCCGTAATCGTTAATGATCGTGTGCCCCGCGTTCGCCCCGCCCTGATACCGGACGACGACGTCGCAGTTTTCCGCCAGTACGTCGGTGATTTTTCCCTTGCCTTCGTCGCCCCAGTTTGCCCCGACTATCACTTGAACCACAGTGACGCTCCCCTTTCGTGCGTTCGAACTGATCAAAGCACCAAAGATCATTATGCCTTACCAAAAGGATGCTGTCAACACGCACGGAATTGCCTTTGCCCGGCTCCGCCCGGTTCGGCTTGCAATGAAAACGGAAACGCGCGTTCTTCTCCGCCGCCCCGCGGCCGTGGCGCCGGGCGGCTTTTCAGCCGCTTTCCCGCGCGCAGCGGCCCGGATTCGGTTGCGCGCCGCCGCGGATCGTGTTACAATATTGGAATGAATTCGGTTCACGCAGCGTTGCGGAAGGATGGAGCTATGGGGATTACGAAGATCATCGCGGAAGGCAAAGGCAAACGGATTTATGCGACCGACAATCCGGATGAAGCCGTGGTTTATTACAAAGATGAGGCCATCGCATTCCGCGGCCTGAAGATCGGGCGGATCATCGGCAAGGGTGAGATCAACAATCTTCTGTGCGAGTACATCTTTACGCTTTTACAGCAGAAAGGCGTTCCCAACCACTTTCTGCGCCGCCTGAACGACCGCAGCATGCTGGTGTTCCGCGTGGACATCATCCCCGTGGTCATCAAGGTGCGCAACATCGTGGCCGGAAGCCTTGCCCAGCGCATCGGCTATCCGGAGGGCACAAAGCTCAATAATACAGTCATCGAATACTGTTTGAAGGACCACAATCTGGATGATCCGCTGGTCAACCAGACCCACGTTACCGCCATGGGGCTGGCCACCGCGCAGGAACTGCGCAAAATGGAAGAGATCGCCCTCAAAGTCAACGGCATCCTAACCGATATCTTAAGCGACATCAACATTGAACTGATCGATTTCAAGCTTGAATTCGGGCGGTTCCATGGGGATGTTTTACTGTCGGACGAAATTTCGCCCGATACCTGCCGTTTCTGGGATGCGAGCACGCACGAGCCGCTGGATATCGACCGTTTCCGCCGCGACCTGGGCGACGTGGAAGGCGCGTACCGCGAAGTGCTGCACCGCATGACGGGCTATGTGCTCAAAAACAACGAGGAGAACGCCAACCATGTTTGATAACGCGACGCTGCTCATCACCGGCGGCACCGGCTCGTTCGGCGAGGCTGCGCTGAACCTGTTTTTGCCTACGGATATCCGGGAGATCCGCATCTTCAGCCGCGATGAGAAAAAGCAAGACGACATGCGCCACCAGTACCAGAACGCAAAGATCAAATACTACATCGGCGACGTGCGCAATAAGGACAGCGTTCTTGCCGCGCTGCACGGCGTGACCTACGTTTTTCACGCCGCGGCCTTGAAGCAGGTGCCGTCCTGCGAGTTCTTTCCGATGGAGGCCGTTCGCACCAACGTGATCGGCACGGATAACGTGCTTTCCGCCTGTATCGAAGCGGGCGTGCGCAAGGTGGTTTGCCTGTCTACCGATAAGGCCGCCTATCCCGTAAACGCCATGGGCACGTCCAAGGCGATGATGGAAAAAATCTTCGTGGCAAAAGCCCGTACCGTTCCGGCGGAGCAGACGCTGATCTGCGGTACGCGCTACGGAAACGTAATGTGTTCCCGCGGCTCCGTCATTCCCCTGTTCATCAGCCAGATCAAGCAGGGCAAGCCCATCACCGTGACCGATCCGCTGATGACGCGGTTCATCATGAGCCTGGAAGAGGCGGTGGAGCTGGTGATGTTTGCGTTCCATCACGCGCAGGCAGGCGATATTCTGGTGCGCAAATCCCCCGCTTGCACCACCGGCGTGCTGGCCGACGCGGTGAAACGCGTTTTTGGGCGCGAGAACCACCCCGTGCAGATTATCGGAACGCGGCACGGCGAGAAGCTGTACGAAACGCTGCTGACCAACGAGGAGTGCGTACACGCGGTGGATATGGGCGATTATTACCGCGTTCCCGCCGACTCGCGGGATTTGAACTACGACCGGTACTTCGTGGAAGGCACCACGCAGCGAAACGTGCTGACAGAGTTCAACTCCGCCAACACCACGCTTTTGAACACAGAGGAAGTAGCGGCGCAGCTTTTGAAGCTTCCCTACGTGCGGCGCGAACTGGCGGACTGGGCATAATACCTGCCCTCTTTCGATGCGGCAATGACGCCGTGCTTATGCGGTGACGAAGCGCATGGCATGCCATGCGCTTTTCCATGCAAACAGACATCGTTTGAGTATTCTGTACGCCTTTTGTATTTTTTAGCAAAGTTCGGTAAAAAAGCGATAACAAAGCAGGAGAAAAGGGTACACCGAAGAACTAAGGGAATGTGGGTAAGATTTGAGCTTTTTATTCGGCTTCACCCGCGTATGCCGACGGAAAGCCAAACGGAAGGAGAACAACCATGCAAAACTCTCAAGACCTCAACCAGATTCAGGCGCTTCGCGACGCTCTTCACAAGGGCGACGAGAAGCGCGTAAAGGCACAGCGCGAAGCGAAAAAGCTGACGGCGCACGAGCGTATCGAAAAAATTGCCGACGTCGGCAGCTTTGTAGAGCTGTATGCGTTTGTCAGCCGGCAGGAAGAAGCCGCTGGCGTGATTACGGGATACGCCACGGTGCAGCAGCGCCCGGTATACCTGTTTGCGCAGGATTTCACCGTGCACGGCGGCGCGATCGGCAAGCTGCAGGCGCAAAAGATCAACAAGCTTTTGGATATGGCGCTGAAAACGGGCGCGCCTGTGCTGATGCTTTGCGATAGCGCCGGCGTGCGGATTGACGAAGGCGCGGAAGCGATGAACGCCTACGCTGAAATTTACCGCAATATGGCCCGTCTCAGCGGCGTATGCCCCATGATATCGCTGATCCTCGGCCCGTGCGTCGGCGGCGCGGCGCTGCTTGCGCAGCTTTCGGATATCAGCATCATGGCCAAGGATGTTGGCCGCCTGATGATGTTCGGCCCCCAGGTGCTCTCCGCGATGAACGGCATCGACGTTGACGCGGCGAAAGTGGGCGGCGCGGACATGATGGCCGCGCAGGGCGGCTGCATGCTGGTGGCCGCAGGCGAAGACGAAGCGATTGCCAAAGCGGTCGCATTGCTTTCGCTCCTGCCCGCCTCCAACGCCGAGGACGCGGATCTTTTGGAAGCGGACGATATGAACCGCCTGCTCCCCGCCGTTGATCCTGCGGACGTTGACGCGCTGCTATCCCATGTGCTGGACGCGGGCACGATGCTGGAACTGATGCCCGCCTATGAAGGCGGCATGCGAACGGTTATGGGCCGCGTCGCGGGCCGCTCCGTGGGCGTGGTTGCCACCGCCGGCGATTATCTGACGGCCGGAGCGCTGCAGAAAGCCGCGCGGTTCGTGCATTTTTTGGATTGCTTTAACCTGCCGGTCGTCAGTTTTGTGAACACCCGCGGTGTGAAGGTAGACGGCCTGCATGCCCAAAGCTGGCTGATGAACGCGCAGAGCCAGCTGTTATACGCGTTTGCGACGGCCACCGTGCCCAAGCTTGCGGTGATCACGGGCAGCGCTATCGGCCAGGCGTATGTGGCGATGGGCGGCAAAGCCTCCGCGGACGTTACGTTCGCATGGCCGGGCGCCGTCATCAGCGCGCTGACGCCGGAAGCCGCCGTTGCGGTTCTCTATGCCGACAAGGTGAGCGCGGATACGGCAAGCACTCCCGATGCGGCCCGCGCCAAGTATGCCAAGGAATTTGTAGAAACCGCGGCAAGCGCCGTAATGGCGGCGAAGGCCGGGCTTCTGGACGATATCATCAACCCCGCCGAAACCCGTAAGGTGCTTGCGTCGGCGCTGGAGATGCTCGCTTCCAAGCGCGACTACAACCCCGCCAAAAAACACGGCAATATGCCGATGTAGCCCGAGGAAAGGAACGATACGATGGACACATTAGTTTTCGGCCTTTCCGTCGGTGCCATTGGCATGCTGGTGGTTTTCGCGGGCCTTGTGCTGCTGATCTTCAGCATCAAAGGCATGGAGATCGCATTCAAGGAACGTTCCAAAAAGCAATCGGACTCCATGCAGG
>CAYRPW010000004.1:12713-14827 GCA_964426145.1 uncultured Oscillospiraceae bacterium | reverse complement strand
CCCCGCCGAGGCGGACGCACCTGCCCCCGCTTCCCCGGCGCAGCCCGCGATTGAAGAGGGAATTACGCCCGATGTGATCGCCGCCATCACCGCCGCGATTTCCGCCGTATGGCAGGAGGACGTCGGCTTCGTGGTGCGCAGAGTGCGCCGTATCCATAACGCGCCCGCCTGGAACCGCGCAGGCAGGGACGATCAGATTTACAGCCGGTTATAGAAACCGCAAAACATGAAGGAGGATGACCGCTATGCGTCAATTCCATATTACCGTGAATGGTGTTTCCTATCAGGTGTCCGTTGAAGAAACCGGAGCATCCGCTCCTGCAGCGCCCGCAGCTCCCGCCACCGCTGCCCCCGCCCCCGCGGCAGCTGCGCCCGCGCCCGCGCCCGCGGCGAAACCCGCACCCCAGGCCGCCGCACCCGCCGCAGACGGTGCCAAGGTCACTTCGCCGATGCCCGGCACGATTATGGATATCAAATGCACAGTCGGCGCCGCAGTGAAAAAAGGCGACGTGCTGCTGATTTTGGAAGCGATGAAGATGGAAAACGAAATCGTCTCGCCCGCGGACGGCGCTGTGAAGCAGATCGCCGTTGGAAAAGGCGCGTCCGTTGGCAGCGGAGATTTGCTTGTCGTCATCGGCTGATCCCCCGCTCCCGTGCAGAGCATAGAAAAGGAGTGGATGGACAACCATGGAGAACTTCAATATCCTTGACAGTTTGAAAAAGCTGTACGTATCTTCGGGCTTCATCACGCTGTTTGATTCACCGCTCAATCTGGTGATGATCGTGATCGCCTGCGTGCTGATTTACCTTGCGATCGTGAAGAAGTACGAGCCGCTGCTGCTGCTGCCCATCGCGTTCGGCATGCTGCTGGTCAACCTTCCGCTCAACGGGCTGATGGATCACCCGATTTATGAGTACTTCGCCACCGCGACCCACGCCGGAAAAGAAGGCACCCAGGTGATCGCGGCAGACGGCACGGTGACCTATCAGTATCTCAAACAGACCGGCGGGCTTCTGTATTACCTGTATCAAGGCGTGAAACTGGGGATTTATCCCCCGCTGATCTTCCTGGGCGTAGGCGCGATGACCGATTTCGGCCCGCTGATTGCCAACCCCAAGAGCCTGCTGCTGGGCGCGGCGGCGCAGCTTGGCATCTTCATCACCTTCATCGGCGCCAACCTGCTGGGCTTTACGCCGGCGGAAAGCGCGTCCATCGGCATCATCGGCGGCGCGGACGGCCCCACCGCCATCTACCTGACCGGAAAGCTTGCCCCGCATCTGCTGGGGCCGATCGCCGTTGCGGCCTACAGCTACATGGCGCTGGTGCCGGTCATCCAGCCCCCCATCATGCGATTGCTTACGACGAAGAAAGAGCGCGAAATCGTGATGGAGCAGCTGCGCCCGGTATCCAGGCGGGAGAAGATCATTTTCCCGATCGCGGTGACCATCATCTGTACGCTGCTGCTGCCCTCCGCGGCTCCGCTGATCGGCATGCTGATGCTGGGCAACCTCTTCCGCGAAAGCGGCGTGGTGGAACGGCTGAGCAAAACGGCGCAGAACGATATGAACAACATCGTCGTGATCTTCCTGGGCGTCACCGTAGGCGCGACCACGAACGCGGATACGTTCCTGCAGCTGACGACGATTAAAATCATCGTATTGGGCGTTATCGCATTCGGTTTCGGCACCGCGGGCGGCGTACTGCTTGGCAAACTGATGAACAAGCTCTCCGGCGGCAAAATCAACCCGCTGATCGGCTCCGCAGGCGTATCGGCCGTGCCGATGGCGGCGCGCGTAAGCCAGGTGGAAGGCCGCAAAGCCAACCCGACCAACTTCCTGCTGATGCACGCCATGGGCCCCAACGTGGCCGGCGTGATCGGCTCTGCCATTGCGGCGGGCATACTGCTGAGCATGTTCGGCGCGTAACCATAATCTGAAAGGAGACTATCCCATGCCGAAAGTCGGAATTACCGATACCATTCTGCGCGACGCACACCAAAGCCAGGCCGCGACGCGCATGACGACAAAGCAGATGGCCCCGGCGTTCGAACGTTTGGACCAGGTTGGCTATTACTCATTGGAAGTCTGGGGCGGCGCGACGTTTGACAGCTGCC
>CAYRPW010000004.1:0-12703 GCA_964426145.1 uncultured Oscillospiraceae bacterium | reverse complement strand
AAACGAAGACCCCTGGGAGAGGCTACGCACCATGCGCAAGGCGATGCCCAACACCAAGCTGCAGATGCTGCTGCGCGGCCAGAACATTCTGGGCTATAAACATTACGCGGACGACGTCGTGGATTTTTTCGTGAAAAAGACGCTGGAAAACGGCATCGACATCATCCGCTGTTTCGACGCGCTCAACGATCTGCGCAACATGGAAACCGCCGTCAAGGCAACCAAGAAATACAAAGGCATTGCCGAAGTGGCCATGAGCTATACGGTCTCGCCCGTGCATACGGAGGATTACTTCGTAAAGCTCTCTGCGCAGATCGCCGAAATGGGCGCGGACATCATCTGTATCAAGGACATGGCCAACCTTCTGCTCCCCTACGCCGCCTACAGCCTGATCAAACGGCTGAAGTCGGAAACCAATCTGCCCATCGTCCTGCATACGCACGATACCACCGGCACCGGCGCGATGACGCTGTTAAAAGCCGTGGAAGCGGGCGTGGACGTGATCGACACCGCGCTGTCCCCGCTGGGCGGCGGCACGGCGCAGCCTTCCACCGAAGCGCTGGTCGCCACGCTGCAGGGAACCGAATATGATACCGGGCTGGATCTGAAAAAACTGATCGACCTTGCCGCTTACTTCCGCATCGTTGCGGATGAACTGACCAACGCCGGGTTCCGCGATCCCGCCCGCGTGCTGGCAACCGACGCGAACACGCTTTTGTATCAGGTGCCCGGCGGCATGCTTTCCAACCTTATCAGCCAATTGAAACAGGCGAACGCCATGGATAAATACTACAAAGTGCTGGAAGAGATTCCGCGCGTGCGCAAAGATTTCGGTTATCCGCCGCTGGTTACCCCCACCAGCCAGATCGTCGGCACGCAGGCGGTGATGAACGTGCTGGGCGGCGAAGCGTATAAAATGAACCCCAAGGAATCGCAGGCGCTGATGCGCGGCGAATACGGCTTCCTGCCCGCGCCCGTGAACGAGGAAGTGCGCAGGAAAGTGATCGGCGACGCAGAGGTGATTACGCACCGCCCCGCGGACGACATTCCGCCGGAACTGGACAAGTACCGCGAAGAGATCCGCGAATATTACCAGCAGGAAGAGGACGTATTAAGCTACGCCCTGTTCCCGCAGGTTGCCATCAAGTATTTCCAGTACCGACAAGCCCGACAGCTTGGCGTTGATTCCACGATGCTTGACAAAGAAACCAAGGTTATGCCCGTATAGGTTCTTCGATCTTTAAACCCCGTCTGCAGGCGCGACGGGGTTTCTTGAATAAGAAAAGTAGGAGTGATCCCTTTGGAGTTTCGCGCTGCGACACTCGACGACCTCAACCACGTACTCGACATGCGCATAGCATACCTCGCCGAAATCAACACCAAGCTGACCGACAAGGACACCAATGCCCTGCTCAATCACCTGCCCGACTATTACCGCCGCCATATGGGCAAGGATTTCTTTGCCTATATCGCCTTTGACGAGGGCAAGCCCGTTTCGACGGTGTACCTGCTCATCGTCGAACGCCCGGCCAACCTCAATTTCATCACGGGAAAAAGCGGAATCCTTCTCAACGTCTATACGATGCCCGCCTACCGCAAACGCGGCATCGCGTCGGTGCTGCTTTCCATGGCGATCGAGGAAGCCGAGAAGCTCAACGTATCCCACATCGAGCTGCAGGCGACGGATATGGGAATCCCCGTCTACGAGAAACTTGGTTTCCGGCATAAACAATCGCAATACACGTATATGGAGTATCGTTTCGACAGGCAAGGCGACGCTTTGGGCGGGAAGACTTGATCTTCCCGGAAAAAGGAGTATGCTGATGTCGTATTACGAAGGTCAGGCATACGCCTGGCCGCCGCAGGAGGGTTGGTATGTTGTTTTATGACTGGACGATGATCTTGATCATCCCTGGCCTTCTGCTGGGCCTGTACGCGCAGTTCAAGGTCAAGAGCGCGTATGCGAAGTACGCAAAAGTCGGTACGAGCCGCGGGCTGACTGCGGACGAGGTTTGCCGCGATATGCTGGGCAAGGGGGCACGGATGCCCGTTTCCGTGGAATCCGTTCCCGGTAACCTGACCGACCACTTCGACCCCCGCTCCAACACGCTCAGGCTATCCCAGGGCGTGTACGGCTCCAGCTCCATCGCCGCCGTTGGCATTGCCGCGCACGAGTGCGGACACGCTTTGCAGCAATCCGATTCGTATACGCCGCTTCTCATGCGCACGGCGATCGTGCCGGTGGTGAAATTCGGCTCGATGGCATATTTCCCGATCTTTCTGATCGGCCTGCTGGCAAGCTGGGAACCGCTGCTGTATGCGGGCATCATCTGCTTTGCGGCTACGTTTGTGTTTTCGCTGGTCACCCTGCCCGTGGAGTTTAACGCGAGCAGGCGCGCGATGGCGATCCTCGCGGACGGCGGTTACATGACGCAGGAAGAACTCGGCGGCGTGCGGGCCGTGCTCAACGCCGCAGCGCTGACGTACGTTGCCGCCGCGGTTTCGAGCCTTTTGCAGCTGCTGCGGCTGCTGCTAATCGCCAACCGGCGCCGGTAGCATGAAAAAGAAGTTACTGATCACAGCGGTTGCCGCGCTGGTTGTTGCGGCAACCGTTTTGATGCTGTCCGCCACGCGCCGCGAAGGGAGCAAAGGTATTTTGTACCGCGTCTCAGACGATCACGCCACCGCTTATCTGCTGGGTTCCATCCATATCGGCACCGCCGCAATGCACCCGTTCGGGGAAGCCATCGCCGACGCGATGGCTAGTTGCGATATTTTTGTGTTCGAAAGCGATACGGTTTCCGCCCTGTCCCTGCAAACGCTGCAGAACCGGCAAACCCTGCCGCAGGACCAAACCCTGCGCTCCCGATTGGGCGATGCCCTGACGGACGACGTTACGGCGGCCTACAAGGCGCTCGGCCTGAGCACCGCCTCGCTATCCACCCGGCAGCCCTGGGCCGTGATCAATACGCTGGCGGTCTACTCCTCGGCGGCGGAGATGGGTGTGAGCAACGTGCGCAAGGCCATTGATCTGGGCGTGGAAACCGCCGTGCAGGAATACGCGGAGAAACACGAAAAACAATATGCGTATCTGGAAACGATCGACGAGATCGCGGACACAATGGAGAGCTTCTCCGACGCGCTTACCCGTTACCTGTTGCAGGATGAGATCGACGTGATTTTGAACCGAAAAACCGCGGCGTCCGCACAAACCGTAAACCAATGGCCCGCCTGGTGGCGCGACGGCGACGCCGAGGCTTTCCGGGATTTTTACCGGACGTCCCTGGAGGAAGCCGATGAGCAGCTGTACCTGGAATATCAGGATAAGCTGATCACCCGGCGAAACCAGCTGATGGCCGGCCGTCTGGATGCGCTGCTGCAGAAAGGCGGCACGTATTTCGTGACCGTCGGGCTGTTACACCTGGTGCCCGAAGACGACAGCCTGCTTTCGCTGCTGCGCGAAATGGGGTATTTGGTGGAGCGCATCGGCGATTAAACCGAAGAATGGAGAAAGCCCGGCGCGCATGCGCCGGGCTTTCCCTATGCAGCCGTTTACCGAAGCGCTTCCCCCGCGTGGTACGAACTGCGGACAAACGGCCCGGATGCGACATGCGCAAATCCCATCGCTTCCCCGTCCTTCTGATACTGGGCAAAAACGTCCGGGTGCACGTATTCGACCACCGGATGGTGGCGTTTGGACGGCGCCAGATACTGGCCGATCGTCAGGAAATCAACGCCGGCCGCGCGCAGATCCTGCATCGCCTTTTGCATTTCAGCTTTCGTTTCTCCCAGGCCCGCCATCAGGCCGGATTTCGTTTTCAGTTCAGGCGCAAGGGATTTCACCCGCCGCAACAATTCCAGCGAACGGGCGTAGACCGCCATGGGGCGTACCTCCGGGTACAGGCGCTCGACGGTTTCCAGATTGTGATTAATAACTGTGGGTTTCGCATCAATCACTTGCCGCAGCGCTTCCAGGCTGCCCTGCAAATCGGGAATCAGCACCTCGACCGTAGTATCCGGGCATTTCGCGCGGATCGCCCGGACGACCTGGGCGAAATGCCCCGCCCCGCCGTCCGGCAGATCGTCCCGTGTGACGGACGTGACGACGACATGTTTAAGCGAAAGCCGCGCAGTAGCCTCGGCGACGTGCTGCGGTTCCAGCGGATCGACACCTTCCGGCTTTCCTTTGGGCACCATGCAAAACGTGCAGTTGCGCGTGCACTGGCTGCCTAAAATCATAAACGTCGCGGTTTTGCTGCAGAAACATTCCCCGATATTCGGGCAGCCGGCTTGCTCACAAACCGTATGCAGCCCAAGCCCCCGCAGCGTTTCCTCCACCTGTCTGCGGTCGGCGCTATACGAAAGCCGCCTCAGAATCCAATCAGGCTTTGCAGTGTGCATACGCGCTCCTCCATCTCGAACACCTCGCAGAAATAACGCGCGACCAGCCTGGTCAGCCGGTCCATATCCTGCGTCTTTCCCGTTAATTCCGCAAGCGACGTGACGCCGCGGTCGCTCAGGCCGCAGGGGTTGATCCAGCGGAAGTGGGATAAATCCGTGTTGACGTTAAAAGCAAAACCGTGCGTCGTAGTCCAGCGGCTGACATGAATGCCGAAGGCCGTAATCTTCTGCTCCCCGATCCAGATGCCCGTATACTTCTGCGCTTCACGGTGCGCCTTGAGGCCGAACTCCCGTTCCAGCAGGCGGATGAACACCTCCTGCATGCTGTGCATGAACGCGTGCACATCCCTGCCGTGCCGGGTGAGGTTGAAAATCGGATACCCGACGATCTGCCCCGGCCCGTGGTAGGTGACGTCTCCCCCGCGGTCTACCTGATACACGCCGACGCCCTTTTGCTTCAGCTGCTCTTCGCTCAGGTACACGTTGGCGCGGTTTGCCTGAAGCCCCAGCGTAAGCACGGGCGGGTGTTCCAGCAGCAGTAAGGTGTCGTTCATAGCCTCGTTCATCACGGCGTCGCGTACCCTCTGCTGTACGCTAAGAGCTTCCGGATACTCGATCCGCCCCAGAAAGACGACGTTCAGTTTTCCATGCGCACTGCTCTTCATTTCCACACGTCACCCTGCCTGACCAAGCGATATCTGCCGGATCATCATAACGTTTTCTAAGCGTTCCATCAAGAAGCGGCGTTTGTCGCCGAAAAATCAAAAGCCCGATGCATGCGCATCGGGCTTTTTGGTTTGATCCTCAGAACTTCAGCGTGTTCACCTTGACGCCCGGGCCCATCGTGGAGCTCAGGTAGACGGAGCGCAGGTAAATGCCTTTGGCGACCGGGGGTTTGGCCTTGATGATCGCTTCCATCAGCACGCGCAGGTTATCGTTGAGCTTATCCTTGCCAAACGACGCCTTGCCGATCGGGCAGTGGATGATGGCGGTCTTGTCCACGCGATATTCCACTTTACCGGCTTTGATTTCGGATACGGCCTTGGCGATATCCATGGTCACGGTGCCGGACTTGGGGTTGGGCATCAGGCCCTTGGGGCCCAGGATGCGGCCGATGCGGCCGATGATACCCATCATATCGGGGGTGGCCACGATCACGTCGAAGTCAAACCAGTTCTCGGTCTGGATTTTCTGAATCAGATCCTCGGCGCCGATGAAATCCGCGCCGGCTTCCTGCGCTTCCTTGATCTTTTCGCCTTTGGTGATGACCACGACGCGCACCACTTTGCCGGTGCCGTGCGGAAGCACGATGGCGCCGCGAACCTGCTGGTCCGCGTGGCGCGGGTCCACGTTCAAGCGGCAGGAAAGCTCGATCGTTTCGTCAAATTTCGCCTTGCTGGTCTGGACGGCGAGCTCGCAGGCTTCTTCCGGATCATACGCCTTTTGCAGGTCAATCAGCTTTGCGCTGTCTGCATATTTCTTACCGTGTTTCATGGTTTATTTCCTCCCTGTGGTTTTAGCGGCACAATGTCCTCCCACGCTTGGTTTACTCCTCAACCGTAATGCCCATCGAACGGGCCGTGCCGCGCACCATGCTCTCGATGCTGGCCAGGTCCGTCGCGTTCACGTCGGGACGCTTGATATCGGCAATTTTCCGAACCTGCTCTTTGGTGAGACGGCCTACCTTATCGCGGTGAGGCGCGCCGCTGGCTCTTTCCAGACCCAGTTCCTTTTTAATCAGGACGGGTACCGGCGGCGTTTTGGTGACGAAGGTAAACGTGCGGTCGGAATACACGGTGATCACCACGGGGATGACCAGGCCGGCGTCCTTGGCCGTGCGTTCGTTGAACTCCTTACAGAAGCCCGGAATGTTCACGCCGTGCTGACCCAGCGCGGGCCCGATCGGCGGCGCAGGCGTCGCCTTGGCGGCGTTAACCTGCAGCTTGATAATGGATTGAACTTTCTTAGCCATGTGATGATTGCCTCCTCAGTATGTGGTCATGCGGAACAGTGCTTGCTCCTCCCACGTCCTTTCCGGATGGAAAGGCGCAGCGCGCTATGAATGCGCTCTTTTGAACCGCGGTACGCGGATCAAACCTTGGTAACTTCCTCCAGGCCGACTTCCACGGGCATTTCGCGCCCGAGGAACATCTTCACCTTCACGGTCAGTTTCTGCCGCACGGTGTCGACGTCTTCCACGAAGCCGGTGAAGTTTTCCAGCGGACCGGACAGAATGCGCACTTCTTCGCCGATGGCGATGCCGAACTCCACGCTGTGTTCCTGCGTGGACAGCATCATGCGCACTTCTTCGTCGGTCAGGGGCACCGGTTTGCTTTCGGGGCCCACAAAGCCGGTAACGCCGCGGGTGTTGCGCACGAGGTACCAGCTTTCGCTGGTCTCGATCATGTGAACCAGCACGTAGCCGGGGTACACCTTGCGCTGTGTTTTCACGCGGCGGTTGTTCTTGATTTCGACAACATCTTCCACGGGCACGCGCACATCCAGGATCAGGTCCTGCATGCCGTTGTTCTCCACGGATTTCTCGATATTGTCCTTGACCTTATTCTCGTAGCCGGAATAGGTGTGAACAACATACCAACAGGGCTCGTTTTTCTTTTCGGCCATTTCCAGTCTCCTTATGCCTTGGGCATCATCAGCTGAATCAGCGATGAGGCTCCCGTATCCAGCAGGCCGATGATGACCATCAGGAATACGATCATCAGGATGACGATGATGGAAAAGTTAATCAGCTTTTCTTTGGTCGGCCAGGTCACCTTGCGCAGCTCGTGCCAGGTGTTTTTGAACGCGTTCCCGATGCGAAGGAAAAACCGCTTGATGGAAGCGCCGAAGCGGACCAACACATTCGAGCCATTCTTCTTGGCCGGCAGTTTCTTTTCGTTTGCCATCGTTTACCTCCTATCCGTTATCCGAATTCCAAGCTTTCGTGCTTCATGGATTGCGAGTCTTCTGTTCGTAGTCAGGGAGCGGAACTGCAGGTGCAGCCGGTGCTGCCTCAGGTTCTCACGACGCTGCGTACGGGCAAAAGACGATGCAAGGCAACAGCGTTCAAGGTTGGAAATCGTATTACTTGGTTTCGCGGTGCGCCGTGTGCTTTTTGCAGAACCGGCAGTACTTGTTGAGTTCCACGCGGTCGGGCGTGTTCTTTTTGTTTTTCATGGAGTTGTAATTTCTCTGCTTACACTCGGTGCAAGCCAGTACAACTCTGTTTCTTGCGATACTTGCCATTGCCGGCACCTCCTCGTTTTAATTTCGTCAGGCTTCCTTGCGTCCGGTTACTTTTTCGGCGATACTCTTGGGCACTTGCTCGTAATGGTCGAACTGCATGGTGAACAGCCCGCGGCCCTGCGTACGGCTGCGAAGATCCGTTGCGTAGCCAAACATCTCGCTTAGCGGCACAAACGCATGCACGCTCTGCTCGCCCAGGCGGGCTTCCATGCCTTCGATACGGCCGCGGCGGCTGGTGATGTCGCCGATCACGTCGCCCATGTATTGCTCGGGTATGATCACTTCCACCTTCATGGTGGGTTCCATCAGGCAGGAATCGGCCTTTTTGAGCGCGTCCTTGAAGGCCATGGAGCCGGCGATCTTGAAGGCGATCTCCGAAGAGTCGACCTCGTGATAGCTGCCGTCGTAGACGGTGGCTTTGAAGTCCACCACTTCGAACCCGCCGATCGCGCCGGACTGCGAGGCTTCCTTGATGCCTGCGTCGATGGGCGCGATGAACTCCTTGGGAATGACGCCGCCGATGATCTTATTCTCAAACGAATAGCCGGCGCCTGCCTCCACGGGCTCGATGCGGATTCTGCAATGACCGTACTGGCCGTGGCCGCCGGTCTGGCGTACGTAGCGGCCTTCGCCTTCGGCTTCCCTGCGGATGGTTTCGCGGTAGGCAACCTGCGGTTTGCCCACGGTGGCTTCCACCTTGAACTCGCGCAGCAGCCGGTCCACGATGATCTCCAGGTGCAGTTCGCCCATCCCGGCGATGATGGTCTGCCCCGTTTGGGGATCGGTGTAGGTTTTAAACGTCGGATCTTCCTCGGCCAGCTTGATCAGCGCCAGGGTCATTTTTTCCTGACCGGCCTTGGTCTTGGGCTCGATGGCAACCTGGATCACGGGATCCGGGAACTCCATCGATTCGAGGATGACGGGTTTGGATTGATCGCACAGCGTATCGGCGGTGGTGGTATCCTTCAGCCCTACGATGCCGCAGATTTCACCGGAGAAGACGGTTTCCACCTCTTCGCGGTTGTTGGCGTGCATCATCAGCAACCGGCCGATTCGTTCGCGCTTGCCTTTGGTGGAGTTATAGGTGTAGCTGCCCGACGATACCGTGCCCGAATACACGCGCACGAACGCAAGCTTGCCAACGAACGGGTCCGTCATGATCTTGAAGGCGAGCGCCGCGAAGGGCTCTTCATCGGAAGCATGGCGTTCCAGGATAACGTCCGGATGATCGGGTTTCGTGCCCTTGATGGACGGAACGTCCAGCGGGGAGGGCAGGTATGCCACGACGGCATCCAGCATCGGCTGCACACCTTTGTTGCGATAGGATGTGCCGCACAGAACGGGCGTCATCTCGCACGCGATGGTAGACTTCCGGATGGCGGCTTTGATTTCCTCCAGGGAAATTTCCTCGCCTTCGAAGAACTTCTCCAGCAGCGATTCGTCCTGTTCGGCTACGGCTTCGATGAGTATTTGGCGGTATTCCTCGGCCTGCGCTCGCAATGCCTCGGGGATTTCCTCAACGCGCACGTCTTTGCCGTCGTCGTCATAATACACTTCGGCTTTCATGGTGACCAGATCGATGATGCCTTTGAAGGTTCCTTCCGCCCCGATGGGGAGTTGGATGGGAACGGCGTTAGCGTTGAGGCGTTCCTTCATCATCTTCACGACGCGGAAAAAGTCCGCGCCCATGATGTCCATCTTATTGATGTAGGCGATGCGCGGCACATGATACCGGTTGGCTTGACGCCATACGGTTTCGCTCTGCGGTTCCACGCCGCCCTTGGCGCAGAACACCGCAACGGCTCCGTCCAGTACGCGCAGGCTGCGCTCTACTTCAACGGTGAAGTCCACGTGGCCGGGAGTATCGATGATATTGATGCGGTGGCCGTCCCATTGACAGGTGGTGGCAGCGGAGGTAATGGTGATGCCGCGCTCCTGCTCCTGCTCCATCCAGTCCATGGTGGCTGCGCCTTCATGCACTTCACCCATCCGGTGCGTACGTCCGGTGTAGAAGAGAATGCGCTCGGTTGTCGTGGTTTTACCGGCATCGATATGAGCCATAATGCCGATATTCCGAACCTTATCGAGCGGGTGGCTTCTGTGCATAAGTGACGGTTCTCCTTTCGTGTGCGCTGTAAAAGCGTTGCGTGAATTTACCAGCGGTAGTGCGCGAACGCTTTGTTGGCTTCGGCCATGCGGTGCATTTCTTCTTTGCGCTTCACGGCGTTGCCGGTATTGTTGGCTGCGTCCATCAGCTCGCCCGCAAGGCGCTCGGCCATGGTCTTCTCGCCGCGGTTACGGCTGAAGTCCACAATCCAGCGAAGTCCCAGGGTTTGGCGGCGTTCGTTGCGGATTTCGATTGGCACCTGGTAGGTGGCGCCGCCAACGCGGCGGGCCTTGACTTCCAGCTGCGGGGAAACGTTGTTGAGCGCGGCGGCAAACACTTCGTTGGCGTCCTTGCCGGTTTTATCCGCGATGGTGGTGAATGCCGAGTAGCAAATGCGCTGCGCAGTGCCGCGTTTGCCTTCGAGCATGATTTGGTTGATCAGCTTGGTAACCACCGTGGTCCCGTATACGGGATCGGGCAGCACCTCGCGCTTGGGTACAAAGCCGCGACGGGGCATAGTTCTACCTCCTCATAATGGTCAGTTCCTGTTCCTGTTGGCATGTGCGCTGGACACGGGATTTCCGACGGCTGTCAGCATCAGCCGCTCCGTTTTCCGGACAGCCACGCGGTGTGAATGCCTTCGAAACAAAGGCAAACGCCTGCGCCCGCTTGGAAATGGCTCCTGCATGAAAAGCGCAAAGGCTTAGAAAGAAGCGAATTTACTTCTTCTTGGCGCCGTACAGGGAACGGCCTTGCTTGCGGTTGGCAACGCCTGCGGTATCCAGAGCGCCGCGGATGATGTGATAGCGCACGCCGGGAAGGTCGCGCACACGCCCGCCGCGGATCAGCACCACGCTGTGCTCCTGCAGATTGTGGCCGATGCCGGGGATATAGCAAGTTCCTTCGATCTGATTGGTCAGACGGATACGTGCAATTTTGCGCAGGGCGGAATTCGGCTTCTTCGGCGTCCGTGTCTTCACGCTGAGGCATACGCCGCGTTTCTGCGGGCAGCTCTGCAGGATGGGAGACATGGATTTCTCCACCAATTTCTTACGCCCTTTGCGAACCAACTGATTGATCGTGGGCAAAGATAACACCTCCGAGAAATTTATCCATAAAGCTCCTCAACCCCAGGAGCGATATGACGGGAAACCGGGGTCTTACTTGAGAACGGCCGCGGCGGCGGTTTTGACGCTGATGAGGCATTGCTTGCCGAGCGCTTCCATGCTGTCGACCAGGGTGACGGGCACCTTGCGCTCCGCGCAGGCGCTTTCCACCTGCCGGTAGATGTAGTCGTCGGCGTCCCTGCACAGGAAAACCCTGGCGGCCTGCCCGTTTTTAACGGCGCGCAGCACCTGCTTGGTGCCGACCACGCGTTTGGCCGGGTCGCGCAACGCATCCTCCACGGCGGCTCACTCCTCACAAAGGATGTTCAAAGCGGCCTGAAATCTGCCGTTTCCGGCGTTTTTTGCCGCGCTGCCCAGCAACGTATGCACACAAAGGGCAACTGTAACATAATATCACCGGCTATAGGCATTGTCAATCGTTTTTGGAAAAGGGCGCGTTAGGGTTGTGTAAAGCGCCGGATGACAGAAAAAAAAGGAAACCGGGAACGGTTTCCTTTGCAATACGGGGTGAAATACGTGCGCTTATACGCGGTCGAGCGCCTGTTCGATATCGTCGAGAATGTCTTCGATGTTTTCCAAGCCCACGGAGAGCCGCACCATGCCGGGATTGATGCCCGCGGCTTTGAGCTGCGCGTCGGAAAGCTGGCGGTGCGTGGCGCTTGCGGGGTGCAGCACGCAGGTGCGGATATCGCACACGTGCACTTCGTTGGACGCCATCTTCAGCGAATCCATAAAGGTGACCGCGTTCTTTTTGCCGCCCTGCATCACCAGCGAAATCACGCCGCTTGGGCCTTTCAAGTATTTCTGCGCCAGCGCGTAGGCGGGATCGGACGGCAGCCCCGGATAGTTGACTTGCTCCACCTTGGGGTGCGCCTGCAAAAAGCGGGCAACGCGCAGCGCGTTGTCGCAGTAACGGTTCATGCGGATGGCCAGCGTTTCCAGCCCCATGTTCAGAAGAAACGCGGAGTGCGCCGCCGGGTACGCGCCGAAATCCCGCATCAGCTGCATGCGCGCCTTGACGATGTAGGCGGCTTTGCCGTAGGTATCCACGTATACGATTCCATGGTAGGAATCGTCGGGCTGGGTGAGCTCGGGAAAATTTCCGGCCCGCCAGTCGAAATGGCCGCTGTCCACGATCACGCCGCCTACCTGCACGGCGTGCCCGTCCATATATTTGGTGGTGGAATGCACCACGATATCCGCGCCGAAATCAAAAGGCTTGCACAGAATGGGCGTTGCGAAGGTATTGTCCACGACAAGGGGCACCCGGTGCGCATGGGCGACCCTGGCAAACAGCTCGATATCCAGTACCGTAAGCGCCGGGTTTGCCAGCGTTTCGCCGAACACCAGCTTGGTGTTTTCCTTGAACGCGGCGGAAAGCTCTTCCTCGGTGGCGTTGCCGGGCACGAAAATGCACTCGATGCCGAGTTTTTTCAGCGTGAACGCGAACAGGTTCACCGTGCCGCCGTAGATCTGCGTGGTGGAGATAAAGCTGTCTCCCGCACCGCAGAGGTTTAAAATGGCGAGCAGCGACGCAGCCTGCCCCGAGGACGTGCACATGGCGCCCACGCCGCCTTCCAGATCGGCGATCTTCTGCTCCACGGCCATCACCGTGGGGTTGGCAAACCGCGAATAGATGAGGCTCTGGGTGGGTTCGTCAAACACGGCGCCCACGGCGTCGGTGGAATCGTACACATAGGTCGTGCTCTGCACGATGGGCATAACACGGGGTTCGGTATTCTTGGGGGTATAGCCGCTGTGCAGGCACTTGGTTTCGTCACGCATGAAAAAATTCCTCCTTCGCATCCTCGAAGCATAAACC
>CAYRPW010000003.1:18922-21151 GCA_964426145.1 uncultured Oscillospiraceae bacterium | reverse complement strand
CCACGACCTTTTGATTCGTAGTCAAACACTCTATCCAGCTGAGCTACGAGCCCACATGCTGTTTGGAAGGTTCAAAACAGCTTCCCTATTATAGCAGGTGACTTGTTGAATTGCAACAGGCGGGGTTCATCTTTTCAATTTTCCTGCGGACGGGAGAAACGGGCATGAATACCTGACAACGCCTAGGTGGATATCTGATGCACTGGGATGAAAGAAACACCAACACCTGTGCTCTGCTACATGCGAGGGAAAGCGGGTATGAAAGCCAACGCTCAGATGCGCGGCTGGTAAAGCAGTAAAGATAACATCAATACTTGCGCGTTACCTGTTATCCGCGCCGTTCTCTACACCGTCCTCCGCGCCTCATTCCTCGGTCAGCACAGTGTTCAGCAGCAGGGAAAACACCTGCAGATGATATAAAATCCGGCCGGGAAACAGCGCTTCAATTCTCGCCACCGTATCGTTGTCCGTATGCATAATTCTGCCGGCGTCCGCGGTTTCGCTGTCGCCGTCGTACTGGCGGTCGGGGCCGGGAATTTCCCAGTTGCTCGCCTCAAAGTACACGTAGGGGATGCCGCGCTCCGCAAACGCGTAGTGATCGCTCCAGTCGCCGACCGAGGGCGACGGATAATCGGGCACTTTGAAGCCGGGCGCGGGGTTTTCAAACGTCCAGGGGTGAACGTGCAGCCCCAGGCCCAGCCGCTGCCCGATCGCAAGCACCTTATGGAAGGCGTCCAGATCCTCAACCCGTTTATTCTTGAAATCGGCCACGCCGCCGTACAGGTAACAAAAATCACCCGCGATGATCGAATCCATATTGATCATGAACTCCGTATTGTCGATCTCCTCGTCCGTCATCTCTTCGGCATAGGCGGCGGAGCCGTCCGTATCGTTTTCCTCGGCGCTGAAGAAGATGAACACAACCGTTTGCGGCAGCTCGCTTCCCTGCACAAGGCGGCAGGCCGTTTCCAACAGAAGCGCGGTGCCCGAACCGTTATCGCCCGCGCCGGTGCCGTCGTAATGCGCGCCTACGATGATCTGGGCATCCGTTTGTCCGGCAAGGGTGACGACGATGTTTTGCGCGGTATATTCGTCCTCTTCCTCGTCCTCAAACGTGAATTCCTCCACCGCAATCTGATCCTCGGTATATCCGGCCGCTTCCAGTTCGGAGAGGATCCATTGCAGCGCTTCCTCGGTATGTTCGCCGTCCACGCAGTCGCGGTCAGGCAGATACTCGTCGATATATTGCAGATAGGCGTAGGCCTGCTGGCCGTATTCCCCGAAATCCACCCCGGAAACACGTTCGGTTTCAAACCCGGAAGCGGCCGCCGTTGCGGCCAGCGTCAGCGCCGTTACGAATGCGAGCACCCTGTATGCGGTCTTCCAAACCATGTGCGTATCCTCCTCAAAGGCGGTTGTGCCGCGGCGTTGCGGCGGCAAGTCACTTTCACCATACGTTGATAACGCATGCTGCCAAGGGCACCGTCTCCGCAGTGGGAGATGGGTTGCGTTGTGTGCGGTCGGGACTTGATTTTCGGGCTCGCGCCGGTTTTCACAAACGGGTCGGCAGGCGTTTTGCATGCGGTTTTCGTGGATTACGGTCAGTATAATCTTTCGGGCGTTGCTGCGCAAGAACAATCGCTGCGGGCGCTGCGGCACGCCCGCGGCACGGCGGCTGCGTGCGGCAGCCCCGCTGCGCAAGGGCTTGCGCGGGAAACCTGGAGAAGGGAGGCGGAATAAAAATCTCCCAATTATCAGCGCGTTCAAGTTGTAATCGTTTCGCTTTGCTATATAATGGATAGTATCCATCATCAAAGCGCCGGAGGTACGTATGAACCGTCAGGAATATTTGCAGACAATCGAAACCGTCGTTCAAAAAGGCCCGTATCACGACCATTGGGATTCGTTGGCGGGGCGGGAGATGCCGCAGTGGATGTACCGCGGGAAGCTGGGCATTTTCATCCACTGGGGCGTGTACGCCGTGCCAGCGTTTGCCAACGAGTGGTATCCGCGCAATATGTACATGCAGGGAAGCCCGGAGTTTCAGCACCACGTGGAAACCTGGGGCGAGCACGCGAAATTCGGCTATAAGGACTTCGTTCCGCTGTTTACCGCGCCGCATTTCCAGGCGGACGCCTGGGCGGAGCTGTTTGAAAAAGCCGGGGCGAAATATGTCGTCCCCGTTGCGGAACACCACGACGGGTTTCAGATGTACAAAAGCGAGCTTTC
>CAYRPW010000003.1:11672-18912 GCA_964426145.1 uncultured Oscillospiraceae bacterium | reverse complement strand
TGCTGGGAGAATTGAACGAAGCGTTTCACAAGCGCGGCCTCATCAACTGCGCCTCGTCGCACCGCGTGGAGCACTGGTTTTTCATGGGGCACGGCAAGGAATTCGCAAGCGATATTCACGAACCTCTGCAGCTTGGCGATTTCTATTGGCCTTCGATGCCCGAAGGCAACCATCAGGATTCGTTCAGCCAGCCGGCGCCGACCGCGGAATTTATGGAGGACTGGCTGCTGCGCTGCTGTGAGATCGTGGATAATTACCGGCCCAAGCTCATGTATTTCGACTGGTGGATCCACCACAGCGCCGTAAAACCGTATCTGAAGAAATTCGCCGCCTACTATTACAACCGCGCGAATGAATGGGGCGAGGCCGTGACCATCTGCTACAAGCACGATTCGTTCGCGTTCGGCACGGCAACCGTGGATATCGAGCGCGGCAAGTTCGCGCAGGGGCAGCCCTTCCGCTGGCAAACCGATACGGCCATCGCGCGCAACTCCTGGTGCTGGACGCAGAACAACACCTTCAAATCGGCCGAAAGCCTGGTGCGCGACCTGGCGGACATCGTGTCCAAAAACGGCGTGCTGCTGCTAAACGTCGGCCCGAAGGCGGACGGCACCATATCCCGGGAGGACCAGGCGGTGCTGCTCAAAATCGGCGAGTGGCTGAAGATCAACGGCGAAGCGATTTACGATACCACGGTGTGGCGCAAGTTTGGCGAGGGCCCCACCCAGACCCCCGAAGGCCAGTTCACCGACGCCGAGGATACCGTATTCACGCCCGAGGATATCCGCTTTACCACGCGGGGCAGCCATCTCTACGCCATCGTTCTGCGCTGGCCTGAGGACGGCTGTATCGTCGTCCGTTCGCTGGCCGAGCACGACGCGTCCCGCCTGCCCGTGTTTGCGGGAAGCATCGCCGACGTGGACGTTCTGGGCTACGGCAAGCCCGTGTGGAGCCGGGACGCCGAGGGTTTGCACGTTTCTTTGCCCGGCGTAAAAACGGAAATGCCCCTCGCCGTGCGCGTTACCCTCGCCTGAAGCCGCCTGCGGGAGGACAGCATTTCCAATTCGAAGGAGGCCGCCGCCGTGGAAGCAATCAACCTGACGGATAAACTTGCGCAGATCACGGAGCACTGGAGTCCCAGGATCATCGGGGAGATCAACGATACCACCGTGAAGCTTGCCAAGCTCAAAGGCGAATTCCTGTGGCATACGCATGCCGAGGAGGACGAAATGTTTCTGGTGCTCAACGGAGAGTTAACCATCCGTTTCCGCACGGGGGACGTGCTGCTGCGCGAGGGCGAGTGCCTGGTCATCCCGAAAGGCACGGAGCACATGCCCGTAGCGCGGGAAGAGGCGCACGTCATGCTGATCGAGCCGAAAACGACCTTGAACACCGGCAACGTGCGCAACGAGCGTACGCTGGATGCTCCCGCAAAACTCTAACCGTTTCCCGCGGTTTACGTAAATTCCGTTTGACTTACGCCGGTATCTGTGCTATATTACTTCGGCAAGCCGCTCAAGCGGGGCTATCAAGTGCGCGCAAACGCGCCGCCCGTCGTTTGGCGAGTTCTATAATTGGAGGTGCTGCCATGTACGCTGTGATCGAAACAGGTGGCAAGCAATACCGCGTTTCCGAAGGGGACATCATCTACGTAGAAAAGCTCGATCAGGAGCCGGACACCACCGTGACCTTCGACGTTCTGATGGTGGGCGAGGGCAAAACCTTGAAGATCGGCAAGCCGACCGTCAAGGATGCGACCGTGGAAGGCAAGGTTCTGGGCCAGGTCAAGGGTGAAAAGGTCATCATCTACAAGTACAAGGCCAAGAAGAACTATCATCGCACGGCCGGGCATCGCCAGAAGTATACCAAGGTGGAGATTACCGGTATCAGCAAATGATACGCATCGGCATCAGGCGTGAAGAAGACCGCATCACGGCGCTGACGGCGCAGGGGCATGCGGGAGACGCGCCCGACGGAGAAAGCATCGTATGCGCAGCCGTATCCAGCCTTATGTTCACAGCCGTCAACGCGCTGGAAAGCGTCGCGGGCGTACTGCCGAAGGTAAGCAAGAACGATGCGCAAGCGCTTTTGAGCATCACGCTCCCGGAAGCCTGCGAAAACCGGGACGCGCAAACCGTTCTCCGCACGATAGTACAGGGATTGACGGATATCTCACTGGAGTATCCCAAACAGGTCAGGATCACCACACAGGACGGGAGGACAACACTATGATGAAGCTTCAGCTACAGTTATTCGCACATAAAAAGGGAATGGGTTCCACCAGAAACGGCCGCGATTCCGAGAGCAAACGCCTCGGCCCCAAGCGCGCGGACGGGCAGTTTTCCCTTGCGGGCAACATTCTGGTTCGCCAGCGCGGCACCCACATTCATCCGGGTCTGAACGTTGGCAAGGGCAGCGATGATACGCTCTTTGCCACGAAGGACGGCATCGTGCGCTTTGAGCGCCTGGGCCGCGACAAGAAAAAGGTCAGCGTTTACCCCGTGGAAAGCGCTCAGTAACCGGCACATAAGCATATGCTGAAAGCTCCCTGCACAGGGAGCTTTTTTTGACTCCCGTTATGGGTTATTCCAACTGCCGACGTGAAAATTCCATAAACATTGTATTTAGTTGTTGACAGTAATGATAAACAATATTATAATACGTGTACGAATATCGGAAAGGTGCGATTGGACGTGGATTTCGGAAAGCTAACATTGGACGAGCTGCAGAAGGGATACGTTTTCGACAAGACGGCGGATGCCTTCCTGTGCAACTGCTGCGGGGAACGGTTCCCAAACAGCCAGGTGTTTCCGATGGACGGCGGCTTTTTTACCGCGGAGCACGCGGCCAAGCGCCATGTCGCAAACGTGCACGGCGGTACGGCCGCGCTGCTGATCAACGCCGATACGAAGTACAACGGCCTCACGGAGGTTCAAAAGGATTTGCTGCTGCGCATCGCCGCGGGCGGTACGGACCGGGATATCGCCAAAGCGCTCTCCATCACCGAGGCAACCGTGCGCCGGCAGCGGTTCAACTTCCGGGAAAAAGCCAAACAGGCGAAGCTCTACCTGGCGCAGTACGAGCAGGCCTTCAGCGGCATACCGGACGAGCTGATGCCCATCCATAACCAGGCGGCTTACGTAGACGACCGCTACGTCATCACCGAGGCGGAACGGGAGCGCATTCTGAAAGGCTCCTTCGCAAGCTTGCAGCCTTTGCGGCTGAAGGCGTTTCCGCCCAAGGAGAAGAAGAAGGTCGTCATCCTCACGGCCATCGCCTCCCAGTTTGAAAAAGGCAGGCATTACACCGAACGCGAAGTAAACGACGTGCTTTTGCCCATCTATGCGGATTACGTCACCATCCGCCGCTACCTGATCAGCTACGGCCTGATGAACCGCACAATCAGCGGCTCGGAATACTGGATGACGGAGTAAACCATCCGCAATGTAATACAACGGCATATCAACCGATAAGACGATGCATTGGTTGACGGTGATCACAAACACATTCCGACCACCGTTGCTCTTTTTAGCGGTACCAGCACGGTTTGCGATTACAATCTTGCGCTATGCGGCAAGGTCATGAGCTTCGTACTATTGAGTGAGAAAACTGCCGCCTTCGGTGTTTGGTCGGTGCGGGAAGTTACATTCCATGGCCGTATCATAGCGTGCCGCAACACGCAATCTTAACAAAGCGGTTCTTGCACGGCCGCCGAAAATGGGGTATAAGTAGAGGGTCGGGAAGAGAGTTCGCCGGGAGGACGCGCATGAGGAACAGGTTCGGGCAGCAGGCATTCTGGACTTCATTTTTCGCCGTCGTCCGCCTCATCGTGCGGCCTGTGTTCCGCTACCGTTACCGCAGGGAAAAGCATATCAAGGGCCCCGCCATCCTCATGGGCAACCATACGCTGGATATCGACGCCGGGCTGCTGGGCGTAAGCTATTCCCAGGCCATGCACATGGTGGCCAGCGAGCACGTGTTCCGGCTGGGCATCCTCACGGTGTTGATCCGGCTCATCTTCGCGCCCATCGTGCGCATGAAGGGGAAAACGGAAATCAGCACCGTGCGCAAGATCCTGAACGTGTTGAAGGACGGCGGCAGGGTATGCATCTTTCCGGAGGGCAACCGCAGCTATAACGGCGTTACGGGGGAAATCACCCAGGCATCCGCTACGCTGGTGAAAATGGCGAAGTGCCAGCTGATCACCTATCGAATCGAGGGCGGGTACATGCGGCACCCGCGCTGGGCCAGAACCGTGCGGCGCGGCCCGATGCGCGGCTATGAGGTGGGGCGTTACTCCGCGGAAACGCTGGAGCGGATGACCGTGGACGAGATCCTTTCGCTGATCCGGCGCGACCTGCACGAGGACGCCTATGCCCGGCAGGCGGAAAACCAAACGCTGTACCGGGGCAAGCGGCTTGCCGAAAGCCTGGAAACCGCGCTGTACGTATGCCCGCAGTGCGGGCGGATGGGCACGCTGCAAAGCAAGGGCGACGCCTTTTTCTGCTCCTGCGGGTTAAGCCTCCGCTGCACGGCGCTGGGAGAACTGGTCAGCACCACGGCGCAAGCCGCGCCGTTTTCCACCGTAACCGCCTGGGATCTTTGGCAGCAGAGCCAAACGGCGGAGATCGTGCGCAAGGCTGCAGACGGCGAAATCACCGCGGACGACGCGTTGTCGCTGTACCGCATCCAACCCTGCAGGAAGGATGAGCTGCTGGAAACGGGCAGGCTCACCTTAAGCAAAAGCGAGCTGATGTGCGGCTCCTTTCTGTTCCCGTTCAACGATATTTCCGACCTTGCCATCGTCGGCATCAACACCCTTGTGTTTGAAACGCGCAGCGGCTGCTATTATGAGATTCGAAGCAAAGGCTCGTACAGCGCGCTCAAGTACCGGCGGTTTTTCCTGCATTGCAAAAGAGCAGCGAAGGGAGAGTATGGCGCGGCTGCAAGCGCCGTACAGGAGAATGTATGAGTTTTTCAGCAGACAACGCGGAGCTTTGGGGTTTTATACTGCAAATCGGGATCATCAGCACCGTTGTGCTGGTGGCCAATATTCTGCGCAGAAAGCTGCCGGTCATCCAGAAAATGCTGTTGCCCACCGCGGTGCTGGGCGGCTTTTTGCTGCTGGGCCTGCGGCTTACGGGCTGGGTGACCATCGATACCAGGCTTCTGGAAATGCTTACCTATCACGGGCTTGCCATCGGGTTCATCGCGCTGTCCATCCGCACGGTGCGCAAGGAGAAGCTGCAAAACGGCGTCGGCCTGGTGGGCATGAAATCCGGCGCGCTGATCGTAAGCTGCTACGTGCTGCAGGGGCTGGCGGGGCTGATCATCTCCGTAGGGCTCGGATATACCATCATGCCGGATCTGTTCAAGGCATCCGGCATCCTGCTGCCGATGGGTTACGGTCAGGGGCCGGGGCAGGCCAACAATATCGGCACCGTGTATGAGGGGCTCGGGTTCGTCGGCGGCCGCTCGTTCGCGCTGTCGCTGGCGGCGGCGGGCTTTCTAAGCGCCTGCGTCGTGGGCGTGATTTACTTGAATTATCTGGCCCGCAAGGGCGTCATCAAGCGCGTTGAGCAGCATGAGAACGAAGAAATGATGAGCGAAGGCGGCATCAACGTATTCCAGGATCCCGACGAAATCCCCATCTCGCAGGCGGTGGACAAACTCACCGTGCAGCTGGCGCTTGTGATGACCGTGTACCTGATTACCTACGTCGTTACGCTGGGGCTTACGTCATTGGCGGGCTCGCTTGGGCCGGGGCTTGCGACCACCGTATCGTCGCTTCTGTGGGGCTTTAACTTCATCGTCGGCGCGCTGATTGCCATGCTGTTCCGCTCGGCGATGTTCATCCTGCGGAAAAACAAATGGATGACCCACCAGTACCAGAATAATTTTCTGCTGAGCCGTATTTCCGGGTTCTTCTTCGATATCATGATCGTTACCGGCATCGCGTCTATCGACATCCGGGTGCTTGCGGATCTCTGGCTGCCGTTTGTGCTGATGTCGGTCGTCGGCGCGGTATTGACGTTCGTGTATCTGCAGGTTGTGTGCCGGTGGATCTACCCGGATTATTACTATGAAGGCCTTCTGTCCATGTACGGCATGATGACGGGAACGCTGTCGTCCGGGGTGCTGCTGCTGCGCGAGGTGGATCCGCTGTATAAAACGCGCGCGTCCACCAACCTGCTGGTCGGCTCCGGCTTCGCGGTGCTTTTGGGCGCGCCGATGCTTTTGCTGATCGGCATCGCGCCCAACTCCCCGCAGATGCTGTTCCTCACGATGGGGCTTCTGGTGGTCTACATGGCGCTGATGCTCTTTCTCATGCACGGCAGGAAAAAGATCGTCAAGAAATAGTGTCCGCAAACGGACGGCCGGGGCGGACGGGGTTTTCGTAAACGGAGGGTTATATATTTCAAACGGCAGGCGTTTGCCTGCCGTTTTCAATTGCGGCAAGTGTAAACGTCATGGATAAATCTGTCAACCCGTGGTATTTTTTACAGATCAGGCGTATGATGATGAAAAGAAAACGCGCTGTGCTGCGGCGGCTGCCGCGCAAAGCCCGGCGCGATGCCGTTTGCACAGGGCCGCCGTTGGCGGCAAGGGAACAGGAGGTTTGCGTATGAAAAACAGTCTGCGCTTAACCGCATGGTTGGTGACCTGGTTGCTCACGGTCTGCGCGTGCGCGGGCGCCGCGGCGGCGCAGGCGGCGCTGCCGGAGTACGAGGCGTCGGCGGAAAAAGCCGTATCGTATCTGGCAAGCCGGATGGACGAAACGGCCGGCGACCTGTACGTGTACAAAGAGTATGCCGTGAACGACAACCATTTCGTCGCCAAGGGCCGCATCAGCTCCGCCGGGCAGGACGAGTTGATCTACGTGATGGATGAAAACTGGCAGGACAACCCGGCGACGGGCACAAGCTGCATCCGCTGCCGCCTCGGCCAAACGCTTACAAGCTGGGGCGGATGGCTGTTCATCAACGGCACGCTCAAGGACGGCGAAACGGTGCCGGAACCTGTGTGGGGCGATGTGGACGGGTGTACCCTGGACCTAAGCGGCGCATATTCGCTCACGTTCATGGCACGCGGGGAACAGGGCGGCGAACAGGTGGAATTCTTCGTCGGCGGCCTGGGCCGCAGCGGGGAAACTGGGCTTGCAACGACGGAGTATCCCGATTCCGCCGCCAAGCAAACCACCGGCGTCGTAACGCTGACGCAGGACTGGCAGATGTACACC
>CAYRPW010000003.1:4130-11662 GCA_964426145.1 uncultured Oscillospiraceae bacterium | reverse complement strand
TCCATCGGCTGCGGGTTCGGGTTTGTTTCCGCGGGCGACTGGAATATTTCGGGCATGGCCGGCGCCGGGGAGATCGCGTTCTGTCTGGACGACATCTGCTTCCACGGCGACTGCATTCCCGCCGATACGCCGCGGTTTATCGCTTCCTATGAAACGGAAAACCCGTATATTCAAAACGCCGCCTTCTCCTACGACAACGCGCTGTGCGCGCTGGCTTTCATGGCTGCGGGGGAGCCGGAACGCGCCCGCCTGATTTTGGACGCGTTTGTGCTTGCGATCGAAAACGACCGCTTTGCGGCGGACCGGGTGCGCAACGCCTATGCGTACGGCAGCCCGTCGAGCTTTCCGGGCTGGGGCGGCCGCACGCGCCTGCCTGGGTTTATGATGGACAACGCGTTTTACGAGGACCGCTATCAGGTGGGTTCCAACCTGGGCAATACCTCGTTCGTGGTGCTTTCGCTGCTGCAGTATTACGCGCGTTACGGCGGCGAGCAGTATCTTGCAACCGCGCAAACCCTGGTGGATTATGCCCTGAGCGCCTGGGCGGATGCGGACGGCGACGGGTTTTTCGCCGGGTATGACGGCTGGCCGGAAAACGGGACGGTATTTCCCTTTTCCTATAAATCAACCGAGCATAATCTTGATTTTTACGCCGCCTGCCTTGCGCTGTATCGGCTTACGGGCAGCGAAACCTACCAGGATGCGGCGCAAAGCGCCCTGCGCTTCCTAGACGGCATGTACGACGAAGCGGCGGGGCTGTTCTGGACCGGCACGACCGACGACGGGGTAACGCCCAGCACCCAAAACATCGTGCTGGACGTGCAGGTGTGGACGGCGCTTGCCCTGGGCGACGCGGGTGCCGCCTATGCCGCGAGCGTGCGGTACGCGGCGGACCATCTGCAGACGCCCGGCGGCGGGTACGGGTTCTCCCAGGCAGACGTGAACGGCGGTTACTGGCTGGAAGGTACTGCGTTTGCGGCGCTTGCGTTCCGGCAGGCGGGCATGGACGCCGAGGCGGATGAGGCGCTTGCCGCCATCGCCGCCGCGCAGCTCCCCTCCGGCGGGCTTCCGGCAGTCGCCGGGGCGGAAACCATCGACACGGGGTTTGACCTGTTCACCGGGGAGCCCTGGCTGTACAGCGACGATCCGCATATCGCGCCCGTCGCGTGGTATATCATGGCAGTGTATGACTTCAACCCCTATTCTATCGGGCAGCCGTAAGAAAGGCGCCTTGCGGGACTGCCGGTCTGGCATTGCGCTTCCGGCTGAAGGATGAACGGGCAACGGACAGGATCGAGTGGAGAGAACGGCATGAAAGAGCAGACGCACATCGTATATTTTTCCGGCACCGGGGGCACGGCGTTCGCGGCGGAAACCCTGTCCGCCTCCCTGCGGGGAAAAGGGGCGCAAACCAGGATATCCGAGATTTTCCACGGCAGGCTGCCGCAGGCGGAGCCGGGCGAACGGCTTGTGGTGATGTTCCCCGTGTATGCGGGCGATGCTCCAAGCCCCGTAACCCGATGGATCGCAACGCTTAACCGGGCGCAGGGGGGAAAGGCGGCTGTCATCGCGGTATCCGGCGGCGGGGAGATGACTCCCAACACCGCCAGCCGGGTGAAAACCATCCGGCGGCTGGAACAACGCGGCTATCGGGTGATCGGCGAATACATGCTCTGCATGCCCTCCAACCTTATCGTGCCCACGCCGGAAGCAACCGCCCTGCGGCTCCTTCGCGCGCTGCCGGAACAATGCGGCCGGATTGCCGAGGAAATCCTGACGGATACGCCCAATCGAAAACGGCCGCTTCGCAAGGACCGGATCATCCTGCCGTTTTTCGCGGCGGAGAAGGCGGGCTCGAAGCTCTTTGGGAAAACCCTCAAGGCAAACGGCGCCTGCACCGCCTGCGGGCTGTGCGCCGAACGCTGCCCGCAGGGAAACATCCGCATGCGGAACGGGAAACCCGCGTTCGGCTGGCGTTGCGCGCTGTGCCTGCGCTGCGTGTACGCCTGCCCGCAGCGGGCCATTCAAACGGGGATGCCCGTGCTGAAACGTGCGGTTTTTGCGGACGGCTTCGATCTGCAGGCCCTCCGCAGGAAGGCGGAGGCGCAGCCCGAAGCGCGTTCCGGGGCGGCGGACGAACAATCGGGCGGCCTCTGGGAAGGCGTCGCCGCCTATCTGGAACGGGAATCCGTCTGATCGTTTCAAAAGTTCGAGTCAAATGAAAACGGCAGAGCCGCAGCGTTACGCTGCGGCTCTGCGCGTTATTCCGGCAGCGGCTTTCCCGCGTCAGGCAATTACTGCATTCCCAGTGGTCGAACCGTTCCGCTACAGCGCGGCGATCTGCTCCAGCGCGAGGATCGCGCTGTCTTTCGCTGCCTGTTCTCTGGCAAACAGCGCCTGCTGGAAAAAGCGGTAGCCGAATTTGATCAGGATCATTTCCCGCACGGGGATTTCCCGCATCGGCGGAAGCGAAATGGTTTCCTGAAGGCCCCGGTAATAGGCGGGCACGAGTTTCTCCGCCAGCCTGCCGATGCTCCCCGGTTCGGTTTCGTCCGCGATCAGGCTTGCGATATCCTCGCCGACCGCGCCAAGCCCCGCGCAGTCCCAGTCGATCACGATCACGTATTCTCCGTTGATGAGAATGTTTTCCGTCCAGTAATCCCGGTGACAGAGCACCTGCGGCAGGGCGTGCATCGCCTTGAATACCTCGGCTGCCTGGGATTGCGTATCGATCAAGAGTTGCTGCAAACGCCCCGGCAGGGGGCAGTCCGTGCCGCGTAGGCGCTTGTATTCCAAAGTATCGGGCTGCCATTGCCCGAAGTCGCGCTCCGCGTAGGCGGCGTCACCCAGGCAGGGGATGGCACGCAGCGCTTCCATCTGCAGCGCGCTGCGGCCCTGAAAACGCCCGAGCGAAAGCGCGGCAAGCTCCAACGCCTCCGGCGTGAGGTTTGCGCCTGATCTGCCCTCCACGTACTCCATCCACAGGCAGTTTAAATCGTCCGCGCATTCGGCATAATAGATGTCCGGCCAGCGGAACCCGGGCGTAAACAGCTTGTGCAGATCTGTCTGCGCCAGATCGTATTCCCGCCGCCAGGACGCGGGATCGCCGGGGCGGTGCCAGCGTTTCTGCGTTTTGCGCACCATGCGGAACGGCAAGCTGCGCCCGTCCGCCGTGAAGGCGGTGCCCGTCAGCAGATGCACGTCGCCCAGCGTGCCGCCGTGCAGCGCAAGCGCTTCATATTCCGCGCGCCGCACGGGCGTTCCCAGCATCTTCTCCGCGGCCTTCGTTAACTCCCCGCCGCACGCGGTTTCGGTTTGACGTTCAATCAATCGTGTCTCCCTCCTCTTTCTGCCGTTCTTTATTGAATTTGGCAATGGATTTTCCCCAGGTGCGTTTGTTGGCCAGATAGGCGGCCTTGCTGTTTGCAAAGCGCACCTCCCGCTGCTGGTCCTGGTAGCTGTCCCAGCGTTTCAGCGTCAGCGTTCCCGCTTGCAGCGCGGCAGCCACGGCGCACCCGGGTTCGCCCCGGTGGCGGCAGTTGTGGAAGCGGCAGTTTTGGAACAGCGCTTCCACGTCGTCAAAGCCGATGTTGATGCCGTCGTCCGCTTCGAACAGGCCCAGCTCGCGCATGCCGGGCGTGTCGATCACCATCGCGCCGGACGGCAGCTGGAACAGCGCGCGGTGCGTGGTGGTGTGGCGGCCGCGGCTGTCGTCCTCGCGGATCATTTTCACTTCCATCACGGTTTCGCCCATCAGGGCGTTTAGCAGCGACGATTTGCCAACGCCGGACATGCCCAGAAACACGGCGGTTTTCGCGGGCTGCAGGTAGGGCGCAAGCGATGGCAGCCCCGCGCCGGTTTTGCTGGACACGCAGTGTACGGGAACGTCCGGCGCGATGGCAAACACCTGGGCGGCCATCCCTTCCGCGTCCGCCGCGAGGTCTGCCTTGGTGAGCACCACCACGGGCAGCGCGCCGGATTGCCGTGCCTGCGTTAAGTAGCGCAAGATACGCTTCAGGTTAAAATCCCGGTTGAGGGACGAAACGATGAACACGTAATCGAAGTTCGCCGCAACCACCTGTTCGAGCACCGTTTTCACATAGCCCGCCGCGTGGCCGGAAAAATCGGCGCGGGAAAACTTGGAATGCCGCGGCAGCAGCTGGGCGATGCGCGCCGTGCCGTCGGCAAGTTCCAGCAGCACGAAGTCTCCCACGCAGGGAAACGAGTCGCGCTCTTGATTGTCGTAGTAGAATTTGCCTTTCAGCCGGGCGCTCATCTCACCGGTTTCGGTCATGACGGTGTATTGTTCCCGGCGCAACTCCGTAACCCTGCCCGGCACAAGCCCGGCTGGGATGGTTTCGGTTTCCTGATATCCATACGATTGAAGCCTGGTCATCTGGTTTCTCCTTTTTCTTGGCGCATGAAAATACCGCGGCCAAGCAGCTTTCTGACAGCTGCTGTTGCGCGGTATACAATGAGACTGGGAATGCGCGTCAAGCGCTTCCCGTAACAGCAATATTCATGAAAGGTACCTGTGGGTGGCATGCCGGAACCAAACCCGTGTTCCGCGCACGCCGTGTATGCAGTTTTAGGAGCTTATCACCTTTTTGTCTGCCATTTTACACACATCCCCTTTCAAACGGTCGCAAGGTTACTTAAATCGGCTTTAGTGTAGCGGATGGCGCAATGGTTGTCAATCCTCATTTTGCTAACCCCTCAGGGCGTTGGTAAAATGCGCCATCACGTCGTTCTCGGCTTGCGCTTGGCAGCCAGCAAGAGCTGAATCGACTGAACGTCGCTCATTTCGGTAGCCCGGATCCACATCCACCGCCCGTCGTGCAATTGCTCCGTTGTTTCAAAAACGTTTCTGACCGCTTCATTGAGCTGGTCTTTCAGCCCGTCGGCGCGCAGCGCTTCTTCCTTTCCCATGACCATCAAAATCGAGAACGCTTCGTTTTCCGGGAATAGGTAACACAGCGTTTTCTTGCCTTTTCTGTATCGGGTCGACCATCCGCACGTCTTTGTGAAAAAAACCGGCTCCGCGGTGAAATCATAACGCTGCCCGATATATGCGTGAATGGCCAGCCAGAGCGGCTTCGCCGGGCCCAGCGCCAACAGGATTTCGGCTTCGCCCGGCATTTGATTCTTGTTGAGAAATCTTTCGTATGCCATTTTATGCTCTCCTTAAAACGTGATTCTGAATTTGCAGGTTTCCGCGCCGCTGATGATGGATTGCAGCAATTCCACATGAACATCCTTTCCGAGTGCGGAAGTGAAAAACTGTTTGTTAAACTCGACGGAACAATGACAGTAGGTCAAACTGCCGAAGGGTTCCCTGAACGCGGCGACTTGATGGCAGAAGCAGCGGTTGTGCACCGCGATGATCGTGTGTTAATCTTCGAGCGTATAAATCAGATCTCCTTCCTGCACGTCGTGCCTGCTGACGCTGGCAAGAAAGGCTTCCAGGGTTCCCGATTCTTGATACAGCCGCGCGGCAGTATTCCGTTGGCCCTTCCCGCAGCATTTTGCCCCGCATTTCCGCATGACGGCGATCGCGCCCTCCCGTCCCGCCTGCGTTTCCAACGCTTCGATCGCGCTTTCCCACCATGCTGTTTTCTCTTGCGGGCAAAACGAATCGTATTGAACCGCATCTCTTAAAACCAATACGAACGTATCCGCGTCGACGGCCGGCTCCAGAATCTTAATGAACCTGCCGATTCTGCCTGTTTTCGGCAGCTGCTCCGGGAAAAAGCCATCCGTTATGGTCGTACTCATTGCAATCCCTCCGCATTGTGTGATCGGCAGGCACAGCATATCACGTATAAGATGACAGCGTCGTGTCATGTATTGCCGCTGCGTGAAGCTTCTCCTTTGTTTGACCGTACGGCCCGCCGCAAAGCCTGATTGCGCTTTCATGCGGTGTGTGAAACTCCGTATCGACAGTGCCCGTTCTTTGCACTATACTTTACCCGTGCCCGGGGGCATCGGCTTATGTTTCATAACGAGGAAAGAAATATATAACAAATTACCAGAGGGGGAGATTGCTTGAAACGCGAATACGCGGCCATTCCGCCTTCCATGGCAGCGATGGAGACCTACGGTTTTTCGTGGATGGATTTCGTTACGGCCATTCCGGCGCCGCTGTTTTTGGCGACCACGTATAAGGACAACGGCAAAACCAACGCCTGCCTGCAATCGTGGGCGTGTTTCAGCGGCAGCGGCGACGGCTTTTTTGCCATCCTGTCCAGCGTGAACAAGGCGGGGCATTTTTATCAGACGCTCAAACAAACAGGCGCGTGCGCGCTCAATTTCCCGTCCGCAGACGTGTATGACCGCTGCCTGAATACGATCCGCAACAACGGCTGGGACACCGACGAGATCGCGGCTTCCGGCCTCACGGCGGAGGCGGCGACCGCGGTGAACGCGCCGCGTGTCAGGGAATGCTTCCTGTCGCTGGAGTGCGAATACGCCTGGGAGCGGACGCTTGCCGAAGGCGGTACGCATACGCTTTTGTGCCTTCGCGTTAAGAATATCTGCATGGACGAAGCGCACGCAAGCGAAGCCGCGCTCGGCCGCTACAATGAAACCGGCTACCTGTACAACGTCCATTACCCCGTCAATCCCGAAACCTACGCGGGCAAGGCGCACGATTATCTCGCCGTGCTGAAAAAGCTCAGGGACATGGGGGAGTATTGACGCCTGATCGGCGTCTATGATAGCCGTTCCAACAGGGCGATCAACTCGCTCCATTCGTGTATGTGCAGATGTTCGCATGCGGGCGGCGCTTCACAGTTGCGGTCGCGGTAGGAACACTCCAACCCATGATCATACCAAACCGGAAAAATGCCTGCGCCGGACGCGCCCTCCACATCCGCCCTGGGATTGTCGCCGCAAAACCAAACGTCCTGCGGCGGCAGACCGGCTTTTTGTAAAGCGAGCTGAAACAGATACGGGCTGGGTTTGCGAAACCCGTACTCGCTGGACGCGATGACGAACTCGAATTCGTTGCCGGGCAGCAGCCGATCCAGCCGTTCAACTAATGCGTTTTCGGACCAGCCGATGTTGCTAATGACGCCGGAGCGTATCCCTTTCGCATGCAGGCAGGATATCATCGTATCGGCCTCCGGCATCAGGGCGCCGGGCGTCGCCGCGTTCCATTTGATGCGCTCGATCTGCGTAAAGTCGATGGAAAACGTAATCCCGAGCGATTCGTACACCATGCGTTGAAACTGGCGTTCGTGCAGTTCCGCGCCGTTTACGCGCGCCGGCGCGGCCAGCGCATACAGCCGGTCGGCGAATGCATGAATTTGTTCGGGCGTCAGATTGCGTGGGTTGGCCGTTATATAGGGAGTCAGCGCTTTCTCCGCGCGCAGAAAATCCAGACGCGGCTCGTGTAACAGGGTATGTCCGTAGTCGAACAGAATCATTTTCGGCTTTCTCACAGACTGCCTCCTTTGCAGGGTTGGTTATCATTCAGTATACCAGCGCCGCACGGCAAATAACAAGGCGGTGTTCATCCAGCACATGGGCCT
>CAYRPW010000003.1:0-4120 GCA_964426145.1 uncultured Oscillospiraceae bacterium | reverse complement strand
TCCGGAAGCTTATCGTTCAGATTCCAATGAAAAAACCGCCGTTTCCACGGCGGTTTCTTATACTATTATCCGTCAGAACAGGCGGATCAGCAGGTACCCGATCGCGGTCGTCGCGCCGCTGACGACGCTGCCCCACACCAGATCGATGGCGGTGATGAGCACCGGCCAGTCTTTCACGGTGGCGAGGTTGGTCAGGTCGTAGGTCGCGTAGGCGATCAGCCCGAACAGCATGCCCGGCAGCAGCGCCGCCGAAAAACTGCCCGAGGCGAGCGCCGGGTTCACCACGAAACCCTGCAAGCCCACCACATACAGCAGGTAAAAGATCAGCGCGGCCACGAGCTTGGGCTTTGCCGCCATCAGGTAACCCAGGTGCTGGGCATACAGCTTTTTGGCGATCACCATCAGCCATACGCCGTCGATCACCAGAAACACGCCCAGCAGGATTGCGTAATTGCGCAGATCGGCCCACGAAATATGCAGGTTCATTCGGTTTCCTCCTTTTGCTCCGGAACGGCTTTTTTAGGGAACCACGGTACAAACACCGGGGTCACCGCCGCGTAGGCGGCATAACCGGGCCTGTCCTTCATGGCTTTTTCCAAGAGCGGCACGCCGGATACGAACAGCAGCAACAGCGTGATGGTAATGGGGCTGACCACGGACACCCAGCTTGCGCCGCCGCTTAAGGCAATCAGGAAGATTCCCCACCACAGCGTCGCTTCGCCGAAGTAGTTGGGGTGGCGGGTATAGCGCCACAGCCCTTCGGTCATCAGTTTGCCTTTGTTGTCGGGGTTGTGCAGAAAATCCGCTAGCTGCCGGTCGCCGATGGCTTCGAACGCAAAGCCGATGACGAACACCAGGCAGCCCAGCAAAAACAGCACGGGGCTTGTGGGCGCGGGGATTTCGGACTTTAAGATCATGGGAAGGGCGATCAGGAACATGAACACGCCCTGCAGCATATACACCTGTAAAAACGCGCGCGGGACCACCCATTTGCCCCAGGCCCTGCGGAAATTGGCATAGCGGAAATCCTCGTCCTTGCCCATGTTGCGCCGCAGGATGTACACAAGCAGGCGGCAGCCCCACAGCGTAATAAGAAGCGCGACGACGATTTGCGACAAACCGGCGGGCAGGCGTAAAAACAGGAGAAGCCAGGAGAGCACCACGAAGCCCATGCCCCAGCCCACGTCCACAATCCCGTTGTTGCGGATGGCCGTTCCGGCGATGAAAAACGCGAAGAAATAGACGAAGATAATCAATGCGGCAAGATTCAAGCGGTTTCGCCTCCTTTGGCGGTGTAGCACACGGCTACGGTGCCGGGGCCGGAATGGATGGCCACGGCGGAGGATATTTCACTGATGAACGCGGGCTTCATGCCCGTGATGCGCGTAAGCTGCTCCTCATACGCCTGGGCCAGCGGCAGATTGTTCCCGTGTACGATGCTGTAGGCTTCGATGCCGGTTTTCCGCATGGCGTTTTCCGTCAGCCGCATGATTTTGCGGGTCAGTCCCCGCTGGCTGAACGCCACGCCGAACGCCGCGCCGTGCCCCTTCGCGTCCAGCGTCATAATGGGGCGCAGGCCGAGCTTCATGCCGATCTTGCCCACGGTGTTGGGCACGCGGCCGCCGCGCACGGCGTATTGCAGGGTGTTCAGGCACACGAATATCTTCGTGCGCGGGATGCGCTCCGCAACGGCCGCCACCACCGCGTCGTGGTCCGCGCCCGCCGCAATCAGGTCCGCGGCGTGTTTCACCAACAGGCCCTGCGCGCCGGAGTTGAGCCGGGTGTCCACGACGGTGATTTTCTTCTCCGGCGTTTCCAGCTCCCTGGCGGCTTTGACGATCGCCTGATAGGTGCCGCTTAACTTGTCCGCGACGCTTAACACGATCAGCGAACTGAACTGCTCCAGCCGCGCGGCAAGAAGGGCGCGGATACGCGCGGGCTCCGGCTGCGAGGTGGTGGGGTAGCTGTCTTTTAGCTCCATGGCTTCAAACAGCTGCGGCGGCTTGATGGTGATCTTGTCCAGATAGGCGGTTTCGCCCTGTAAAACGCCCATCGGCAGCACCGATACGCCGTGCCATAGCAGATAGGCGTCCGGCAGGTCGGCAATCGAATCGGTGATCAGCCCGACGCCGCCCGCGGGCATGGCGCGCAGCTTGTTCTGCAAAAACATGTCGTCGGCCTTCTGCTCGGTCAGCGTGCCGAAGGCCTGCAGTACGCGCATCACCCGGTCGGGATGGTTGGTATGGATATGCGTTTTCAGCTTCCCGCCCCGCGCGTCGGCGATTAGCGAATCCCCCAGCGCGTGCAGGCGCTCTTTAACGGTCCGCAGCAGCTCCTCGCCGTTTTCTGCGTGCGCCGCGCCAAGGTTCACCAGCGCTTCGGTGCAATACCGGTAGGGGGAGGCTTCGTCTTCGGCGGCGGCTAAAACGAACGGCTCGTCCGCAAACGCTTCCACGGTGCGGTTATCCGCAAACACGCGGTTGATGCCCTCTAAAAACCGCACGAAGCCGGACGCGCCCGCGTCCACCACGTTGTGCCTGCGCAGGACTTCCATCTGCTCCCTAGTTTTTTTGAGAAGCTGCACGGCATAGCCGTAAGCGTCCAGAAACAGTTCGGCAAACCGGCGGTATTTGGCGCGGTTGTGCTCGATGAAATGCGCCCAGTCGCGGATCACGCTCATCAGCGTGCCCTCTTTGGGATCGTCCACCGCGGTATACAGGTGCTTCACCGCGTCCACGGCAAGCTCGGCAAACTGCGGCACGGTCACTTCCTCGTAGGGGATACTTTCCAGGGCAAGGCCGTTGACGTAGGAGGCGAAGATGATGCCGGAGTTGCCCCGCGCGCCTTCCAGCGCCGATTGGGATATGGTTTTGAGCATATGGTGAAAGCTGTGCACGGGGGCGGAGGTATCCACCATCGCGCGCAGCGTGGCGGCCAGGTTGGTGCCGGTATCGCCGTCGGCGACCGGGAAAACGTTAATCAGATTCAAGTGCTTCACATGGGCATATACTTCTTTGGCGCCGGATGAAAACCAACGGAAAATGTCGGTCCCGTCTGCATGCTGCACGTCCTGCCGCTCGGTCATTCAATTCCCTCCCTTTGGGTGTCGTCGGGCGGTTGCGGTTGTGGTTGTTACTATAGTATACCATGAAGTACAAGGGTGAAACAATCGCAGGCGCTTATCCGCGGGTTTTCTTGGGTTGCCGCGCCAGCGCGCCAAGCGCCGCGTCCAGGCTGTTCACCCAAAACACCTGCCTGCCGCGGTTGCATTCGCGGATGAACGCCTGCAGGGCCATGCTTTTGGCCGCGCTGAAATCGCCGATGATGGCAAGGCACATGCCGTAGTTGGAAAATTTCTGAAGAATTTCCCCGGCCAGGCCGGTTTTCAAATCGAAAAACGCCGCCGGCAGGCATGCCGAATATAGGATCAGCGCGTCGCTGCCATATTCATATTGGGCAGTCGCCATATAGTCCAGCGCATCGCGCGCGGTTTGGATACGCTCTGTCGGTTCCAGCACGGCCACGGATTGCCCCGCGACGTCTACGTTTCGCACGGTTTAGCTTCCTTTCAAAGCGCACAGGATGTGCGCGGTTTTCTGTACGGGCAGGGTTACAAGGCTTACCTGAGCTTTTTAGCGCACATCCTGCGCATTCTCCCGTTCCATGTACAATTGCAGGGTATCCAGGGCGCACTGCAGAAACGCGAGCGAACCCCACAGGGTGACGCGCACCGTACCCTCTGCCGCGTTGTATTGCCCGGCCATGGACGCTTGGCCGAGCTCCGGCGGCTTGCCCTGCATGGCTGCACTCAGGTGGCTGATGATGCGCTGTGCTTCATCGTCTGTGGCCGCGAGGTCCAGCACGGCGGAGGCTTTAACGCGTTCCCGGGCCGGGCGCTGCGCGGATGCGGCTTCCTGCGTTTGCCTTTCCTCGGTAAAGCGGCTCAGTGCATGCCCGGATACGCGCCAGCTTTTGCCTATTTTCGTGGCATGCAGTTTTCCTTCCCGGATGTAGCGCTGAACGGTTTTGGGATGGAGCGCAAGCAGCCGCGTAATCTGTTTGACGGAATAATAGTGTTCCTGCATCTCGAATGCTCCTTCAAATAACCTATTATGGATAT
>CAYRPW010000002.1:0-24933 GCA_964426145.1 uncultured Oscillospiraceae bacterium | reverse complement strand
TGCTCCTGCCTGGGGTAGAGCATCTGGGAGGATGTGCGCACTGCGTTTTCCGCCTCGATGCGGACCGATTGCCCGGCAGTATCCTTCGCGCCCGCGGCGTCCGCTTCGGCCTTGACGGCCGCATAGGAAAGGGTCTCCTCCCGCCCGCCCAAAGTGATGCTATACAGAAGCATCGGCTCGCGCAGCGACAGAAGCGTGAGCGTATGCTCGCCCGCCGTCAGGTACACGGACAGGGGCTCGGCGATATAGCCGTTCTGGTCGTACAGCTTGGACGTCATCCACACGGGCGTTTCAAACGGCGAGGGTTTCAGCTCGTTGCCCTGGTTATCCTTCGTCCAGGCGATCACGGAAACGCCGTTGGAATCCGGGGAAGGCAAAAGCTCGGTGTTCGCCCAAACGCGGCGGAACTCCACCAGCGCCAGTTCCTTGCAGGGAAGCGTTCCGTCGATCAGCACCGCGCGCTGGATGGCGGCGTTTTTCCCCTCCACGGGGAAATAGGTGAGGGAGATGTCGTACCAGCCGTTTTGCGGGACGGACACATGGTAAGCAATCAGCGCGTCCTCGCCCGTCAGCACGGCGGTGCCGTTCATCCCTTCGTAGCCGGTCATCAGGATAGGGTAAACGGTTCTGCCATCCTCCTCGTAGCGGACATACGCGTTCGCCGCGATCTCGATTGCGGGCTGCGCGCCGCCGGATTGCGCGCCGCTTGCGTACTGCGGGTATTCAGGTACCGAATTATCGATGGAATAGGTGCTGACGAGGTCCAGGTACTCCGCCATCGTTTTGTCCGCAGAACCGGAAGCGGTTTGCGCGGCGGTTTCCCCGGTCTGCGCGGGTTCCGCGGCAACTTCCGGCAGGGGGTAGGTTTTCAGATCGGGCAGATCGGCGCGGGTGATCACCAGATCGCTTTCGTACACCTTGCGCACCATGGCCGCCTCGGTGTACTGCTCGGACAGATCGTTGAACGCCCGGTTTTCCAGCACGAACTCGCCGCCCCAGGTGCAAAACAGCCCCCACATGGCGCCGTCGCGCAGGGCAAGGTCGGGGTCGAACAAACAGCCGTTTTCGGAAAGGACGATCAGCTTGCTGGCATCCGTATACTGCGTGGCCTTGATAAACCGTGCGGTTTGCGGCGTATACACGCGCTCGCCGGGGTAAATGTCCTCGCCGATGATATCCACCACGTCGTCGCCCGGGTACCAGGCGGCGTCCTGCCCGTTCCACACCCAGATCAGGTTATCGAGGCCGTGCAGATTGGTCAGCCGGTCGTACAGCAGCCGGTAGAGCCGCACATAGGCTTCGCTCCCCTGCGCGCCCCACCAGAACCACCCGCCGCTTGCCTCGTGCAGCGGCCGCCACAGCACGGGCACATCCGCGGCCTGCAAAACCTTCAGCTGCTCTGCGATCGCGTCGATATCCGAAAGCAGCAGCGCGTAGCCCTCGGCATCGTTTCCGTTCATGATGGCGGCGAGGTTGATGTTGGTCTGATCGGTATAAAAGCCCTTGTACCAGATGCCGGTGAGATACTTTGCCGGCGCGTTCCAGTGCCAGGTCAGGGTCACGATGCCGCCCGCGTTCCAGTATTCTGCCGCGTACTCCGTCGCCTTGGAAACGCTGCCGTTTTCCACGCGGGAGGGGGAATAGTCGATCAGGTCCAGCCCGAGCACCGCGGGAAATTTGCCGCCCGTTGCGCGCCAGATGGCGGCGTTTTCCATGCCGAACATCCCGCCGTCGCAGTACTGGCCCGAGAGGATTTTCGTGCCGTAGATATCGCACAGATAATTCATCAGGCGGCGCGCATTGGCGGATGCGTTCCGATTCACAAGCTGCGGCTCGATTTGGAACAGCCCCTCTCTGAGCGGCGGGGAGGCGGACAGCGAAACATAATCGATCTTGACCCAGCCCCAGTATTTCCGGATGGAAACAATGTGGGTTCCCTGTGCGAGGTACAGGCGTTCCAGCACCGTGTCGGCAAAGGCCGTGCCCTGAATGCTGACCGTGCCCGCCATCGCGCCGTCGACGTTTACGTAGTTTTCCTTGTAGCTGCCGTCTACGCTTGCCTGCCGCACCGTGAGGTCGTAAAAGCCGTCCGTGGCAACGGTGACGGGGATATCCACGCCGTCGCCGTCCGCCCGCAGGTTTTCCGCGTATTGAACGCCCCCGGCGCTGCCCAGCGTCGCGTTGCCCAGCAGCGCGCCGCTTTCGGCTTCAAAAACGGCGGGTTCGGCGCATGATGCGAAGAAAGGCGCAAGCAGCAAGGCAAGCAGCGCAAACACAAAGATCGCCCTCCGCAACGCCTCAAACGTTTTCATTCCCGTGCCCACTCGCTTTCGCCCGCAGTGTGCCGCACCGCCCAAGTACCGGTTTGTTAACCAGTTAGCTAGTTTATAGGTTTATTGTAACTCTATCGTACACGAATGCGGGGCATCTGTAAAGATGCCCGCGTGCATTTTTTTCGTTTTTACCCGCCGAAACACGCCGCCGCGCCGCCGGTCACCGCGCGAACCGCAGGGAAACCGCTTGCGGAATCCTATGGAAACCTTGCCGCACGGCGCGGGCGGAATAATTACAGAGTATCTTATAAACACTCCCGCTTGCGGTTTTCCTTGTCCTTATACATCAGCTGGTCGGTCAAATTCACCAGCTCCTCCACGTCGTAAGGCACGGTGTGGTTGACGTACACACAGCCGAAGCTCAGCCCCGTTGCGAAGGGCTTGCCCGCGGAATAATCCGTAAGAATCTGGTCGATCCGCTTGATGTAGGACTGGCCGATGTCCTTGGGCGATTCGAGAATCACGAAAAATTCGTCGCCCCCGAAGCGGCAGACGAAATCCTCGAAATTCGCGCTGGATAACAGGATGCGGGAAACGTCCTTAAGCACCTCGTCGCCGATGGCGTGGCCGAAGGTATCGTTGATGTTCTTAAACCCGTTCACGTCGATCATAATGGCGGTGAAGGGTTCCCGGGATTTGATTTTGTACATCAGCCGGTTTTCCATCTGCACGCGGGAATTCAACAGCGTCAGCGGGTCCTTGAGCAGCTCGTCGCGCTCCATCAGCAGAAAGCAAATGAAAATACCCAGCGTATAGCCGGGTATGCCGAACGACAATCCGAAAAACAGCGTCTGCAGCACCACCCCGAGGATGGGCAGCAGCGTAAGCGTGAGGATAACCTGCGTGACGCGGCCGGTGATCAGCTGCCGGTTGCGGAAAAACGAGAGCACGACGGCAACCGCGAAAAATAGCGTGGCGGCGTTGCCGATATACACCGCAATGCCCCGGTGGTAGGCGTTTTCCGCGTCGATGCGAAACAGGAACCCGTCCGAAAACAGATTGACGATCACAAACCCGACGTTCATGATCACCGGCGCCAAGTAAACCCATTGTCTGCGTTTGCTTTTCTCCTTGGACAGGGTAACCAGGTAATCCAGATACCGGAGGCCCAGCGCCGCAGGCAGCAGGTTGAACGAGAAGAACAGAACGTTTCCCGCGTAATGCAGCGGCCGGAACGCGGCGCCCTCCGGCATGGCGAATATCCAGGCGATCGTTTCAAAAAAGCCCGCCGCGGCGACGGATAAAAGCATCTGCTCAAACAGCTTCGTGGAATGGCTCTGCCTGCTTTTCTGCCGGTGCAAAAACCAGAACATGATCGCATTGAGAAGCGTGCTGAACAAAAGAAGGTCTATGTTTTCAATGAAGCGGATCTGCAGCATGAATTATCCTCTGATCGTCTAGCTTCGGCGCAGCCAAACGCTGCCGATACGTTTGACGCTATTCTACCATAAGTAGTAAAAAAAGGAAAGCGCGGCGATCCCGCGCCGCAAAGCGGCGGGTTGCGGGGCCGGGCGTTTGACAACCCCGCCCCGCGAACGATATACTGAAAACCGAACGCGATCAGCACAGCCGAAAGAAGGAAACCGCATGACCTGGCTGGACCTTGGAAACGGATGGCGCAATCTGTTTTTGCTGAGCTGCCTTGCGCAAGCCGCGGCGCTGGGTTTTGCTTTTGCCACGCGCAAACGCTGGATGCGGGAGCACCGCGTAGCGGCGTTTTTGACAGGCGCGGCGGCGACGCCGTTTGCCCAGTACCTGTGGATGCTTGTGCTCGCGCTTTTATGGCCCGCCGCGCCGCAGCTTGTGTACGTTGGCGTGCCGCCGCTGGCCGCGGCTTTCTATCTTTGCTTCCTGCTGTTCAAAATCCGCAAACGCTTCATAGCGCTGCTCCGGGGCGGGTTTGCGGCGGTCCGGAAAATCCAGTTCGACCGGGCGGCGGCCGTATCGGCCGCGCTGGCGCTGGCGATGCTTCTGCTGCTGACGCCTATGTGCGTCCGGTTTGCGACCTCCACGATCTCCGCCCAGGCCGACTCCGGCGAGTTTATGGGCCTGGCCCTGCGCTATACCGAGGACCGCGATACCGAGGCCCTGTTTACCAAGGCCGACACGCAGACGGATTACCGCGGAAACGCGCACTTTCCGTCGCTGGAGCTGTACATGGCCTACGGGCTGATGCATAACGCGGGCGTTGCCGGATACCCCTACGACAAACCCATGTTCACGGCGGTCGGCATGCTGGTTTTCTATCTGCTGGCGGCGTTCGTCGCGCTGTGCCTGCGTGTGCTGCGGGGAAAACTCCGGTGGCTGATGCCCGCGCTGCTGCTTTTGAACCTCGTTCCTAATCTTGTGTTTTCCGTGGCGAGCGCCCCGCGCGATACCTGGCGCTGCCTTGCGCTTGTTCTGGCGGCGCTTGCGTTTATCGATCTGCGGCCCGGCAAGGGATGGCGATACCTGCCCGCGCTTTTATTTTCGTTCGCGGTTTGCTTTACGGTGATGAGCGCGCACGTGGTGTGCTTCGTGGTGCTTCCCTTCCTCGTGGCCGCCTGGGCGATCGCCGTATTCACGGAAGCCGTTTTGCAAAAGCAGAAGCCGGTCCCGGCGTTTTTCAAAACCGCGGGCGTGGCGCTGAGCGGCGCGGCGGGCGTGCTGCTCGCCTTCTCGGGCAACCTCTGGTGCTACCGGACGTGGGGGGAGCTGTCGCCGTTTCGCATCCTGAACACGTTTACAAGCGCGCCGTGGTTTGACACCTACCTGCGCATGGAATACCGGCTGGAGGAAACCACCACGAGCCTGAACTTCTGGGAAGCGAAATACGACATCGTGATGGCGTACGCCACGCCCGTGGGAATTTGGGGGCTGCGGCTTGCGCTGTGCGCGCTGTTGTGCGGGTTACTCTGGCTGCTGTGGCGGCGCAGGCGCAGCCAGGCGGCGCTGTTGCAGCCCGCGCCCGACCTGACCCCGCTGATGATCGCCCTGATGACGCTGTTCACCCTCGCGCCGATGACGGGCCTGCTGGATACGAGCTTCTACAGCTTTTCCGGCACGTTTTTGAAGCTCCAGCGCTACACGCTGCAGTGGTACCTGTTCGCGTGCGTGATGATCGCCGCGGCGGGCGCGTACCTGGAGGACAAATGGCCTTCGATTCAAGCCTTCGTGCAGAAAAAGGCGAAGCGCGCGTCCTGCCCGCTGTGGACCAAACAAATCCCCGCCTTCGCGTGCGCGCTTTTGTGCGTGGGCTGGTTTGCGGAAGGCATCCGGGAAACCGGCTACTCCGCGAGCTTTTACCGCTATGGCCGCCCGACGCTTACCGACCCGCTGTACGCGCAGGACAACTATATGCAAACCCGGTACGGCGCGCTGATGCGCTTCAGCGCGCTGCTTGAGGACGGCCAGAACCTGCTGATCACCCGGGACAGCTACCAGTACCCCATTCACTCCCGCGCGCTGCTGCTGACCGCCAACCCCGTCGCGCCGCTGTTAAACCTTTCGCTTGCCGAAATCCCCGGCGAGCTTGCGAAGTGGAACGTTGCCGCCGTGGCGACCGAACCGGATTTCTGGGACAACCGTTTCTTTGCCGAATCCACGCTCAGCGACTACCTTGCCACCCTCCCGGACGACCAGGTGATCGAGGAAGGCAGCATGCGCATTTACGTTTTGGACGCGGGCCTTGCCCAAGCCTACCGCGCGGCGTACGCCGCGCCGCCGGCGGACGCGGACTAAAACGCTACGCCATATCACTTCCGGCAGGCCGGAGGTAACGACACGAACACAAAAACCGCGGCGAAATGCCGCGGCTTTTTGATTCTTGCACAGCACGTACAGGCGCTGCGCTGCTATATTCCCCGGTAGAAAAACGCCTCGTACCCGCTCACCCCGACGCGGGCCTGGAAGATGCCGCCCGCAAGGGGCTCGTCCGCCGCGACGGTCTCTTCCCGGGCGGTGGTGATGTAGAGAATATCGAGGTCCGGGCCGCCGAAGCAGCAACTGGTGACCTTGGACGCGGGAACCGGAAGCACGCCGATGCACGCGCCCGTGCGCGGGTCATACCGCCGCACGGCGCCGCCCATCCAATGCGCAACCCAAAGCATGCCCTCCCGGTCGACGGTCATGCCGTCCGGGTAGCCGTACGCTTCGGGAACGCTCACGCAGACCCGCCCCGCGCCAAGCGTGCCGTGTTCCAGATCAAAATCGAAGGCCGTGACCCGGAACGTAGGCGTATCGATGTAATACAGCACGGTATCGTCCGCATTCCAGGCAAGGCCGTTGGACGTGGTAATGCCCGTAAGCGCCGTGCGCACGGTGCCGTCCGTATCCAGGCACCAGAAAAAGCCGCGGCCCTTCATTTCGTCGCGCAGGATCTGCGTGCCCGCCCAAAACCGGCCAAGGCGGTCGCACTTGCCGTCGTTACAGCGAAACATCGGCACCAGGCCGTCCGGCTCGGCAATGCGGCGGACGGGGCCCCGGCTGTCCAGCCGGTAAAACCCCGTGGCCAGCGCCGCGGCGAAGCCGCCGTCCGGCGCGGGTACGATGGCGCCCGTTGCCTGGGCGGTGGAAAACCACGTGTGTTTCATGGTGGGCACGCGCAGCGTGTGCACCTCGGCTTTCACAATGTCCACCCAGTGAAGCGCCTGCGTCTGTGCGCGCCACAACGCGCTTTCCCCCAGCACCGCCTGCGCGTCCAGCAAGAGTTCCGCTTCCGGATACTGACGCATACATCCTCCCGACAAAGATTGGGAGCCCGCGGCTCCCAATCTCCATTCCACGATTGGCGGTCCGGCCGCCTGTTTGACGCGGCCAAGCCGCCTGTGCGCAATGGCGGGCCGCGTTACCCGCCGCCCGACGCCCGCTTAATAATTCAGGTACTCGATTTCCAGGGACGGATCGCAGCCTTCAAACGCCTGGGCCGATATGCTCTTCTTGGTGCGGATGCGGATGAGGCGCAGCGCTTCGTTGCCGTAGAAGGCGTAGTCTTCGATGGTATCCACGCCCTTGGCAACCACCTTTCTCAGGCTGGAACAGCCGTAGAACATGCTGGTGGGGATCACGGCAATGGAATCGGGCAGGCGCATCTTATCCAGCGCCGTGCAGTTTTGCAGCAGGTGGCTGCCGATGGTCTGCAGCTTGCTCTCCCGGGAGAAGCTTACTTTTTCCAGCTTCGCGCAGAAGCGGAACACGCTGGTGCCCAGCGTTTCCACCGAGGCCGGAACCGTAAACGACACAAGCGACGAGCACATGGCAAACGCATACTCGCCGATTTCCAAAAGCGTGGCGTTGTCGCTCATATGCACGGTCTCCAGAGATTCGCAGCCGTAGAACGCGTAGGGCCCGATTTCCTGCAGCGAGTCCGGCAGCCATACTTCCACCAGGTTGCTGCAGCCGTAGAAGAAGCTCCCCGGCAGATGCTGCACGCCCTCCGGAAGTTCCACGCGGACGATTTTCTCATCGTTGCGGAAGCCGTATTCGCCGAGTTTCTGGAATTCCGACAGGCTGTTGATCCGCACGACGCCCGCCTCCTGCTGCTGGGGCATCGGCATGCCGCCCGCGGCCATAACGTCGTCGTCGTCCTCATCCGCGTCCAGCGTGGGGGGCTTGGGGGCGGGAACGGCAACGGCGGGAGCGTATGGTTTGGCCGCCGCCGGCGCGGGGGTTTCCGCGGCAGGCCGGGTTACAGGCGCAGGCCGCGCGGGGCGTTCCGCCGCAACGCCGCAGGAGCTGCCAAAACCGCCGCTTTGCAGCAGCTTTTCCATTTCCTGCAGGAAAACGTCCTTGGTGTTGAAGCCGCGGTTTTCCAGCACGCAGGTCACCGCCGCGCACATCATGGCCGCCGTTACCGTGGATAGCTGCGAGCTGATCTGGTGTACGCTGTTGGAATAGTCCCAGAAAATGGACTGCAAAATCTGGTTGATTTCCGTAACGGCATCGGCGGCGGATTTCTGCGGCACGGGTTTCTGCGCGGCAGGCGCGGATACGGCCATCGGCGCGGATACGGGCGCGGGAGCCGCCTGGCGCATGGGCTGGGGCGCGGATACGGGCGCGGCGGCAGCCTGCCGTACGGGCTGGGACGCGGGCGCGGCAGCCGCCTGGCGCACTGCGGGTTTAGGTGCGGGCTGCACCTCCGCCGCGGGCTGGCCTATTGGTTTTTCCCGGAGCACAGGCTTAGGCTGCGGAGCCTGCCCCTCCTGGAACACTCCTTCGGGGCGCTCCGCCTTGACGGCGGAGAATTTCTTCTCCTGCGCTTCCAGCGACGCCTTCATTTCCTCCAGGTACCGGGTCTCCCGGCTGAGCGCAAGCTCCCGCTGCTCCAGCTGGTTAGCCATTTCAATGAGCTTTTCGATCTGGGTCTGGTTCTGGTTCTTCTCACCCATGTTCTGGCTGCTCCTTTTCACTGTCTGTGACAGTTCAAAATCTCAATGATACGTAAAGCATACGATCCACAGGGCGTCGATCAGATCGCCCGAACACCGGAGGCACAGGAAGTGGTTGACCGACGTGCCGTATACCAGGTACCGGTAGCCGCCGTCCTGCAGATCGAACGCCGGGATGCCCAGAATGTTGAACGCCTCGGCAATTTCCGCTTCCTGCTGCACGGACCGGCTGACGATGATATCGGCCGCGCCCGGGCCTGCGTACAGCCCGCCGATGCGGCAGGTTGCCAGCGTTTGCGTGTCCGCGCCCGTGTTGATGAAGTACGCGGTGACCGTTTCCGCCCTGCGGCCCTCCATGTCCATTTGCACGAAGCTGCCGCTGCCCACGAGCTGCTGCCAGCCGCGCTGGGGGATCCACGCGTTATCCCGGAATAGCGACGCGTCGGCGGGAAGGGTGTAGGCGTTGCCGCCTACGTTCACCCGCAGCGCCGTATCCGCAAGGGTGCCGGTCGCCTCGTCGTCCGCCTCGGCGGCCTGCAGCGTGAGCACGACGCCCGCCTCCTGCGCGGTGAGGCTTACCGAGCGGCCGTCGTCCGTACGGTAGGTTGCGGTCTGCGCCGCCGCATCGGTGTCGCTGGGCTCGCCCAGCGCCGTCAGGATCTGCGCGTAGGTCCGGGTGGACCGCACGTCGCTTACGCCGGTTCTGACGTCCGTCAGGGCGAAGGCCGCGCGGCTGTTGTCCAGCGTGATCCCCGTTACGCTTGCGGCGTACAGGCGCAAGTCGCCCATGGTCAGGTTGTTGACCACCACGTCAACGCTTGCGGTTCCCTTTTGCAGGGTCAGCTCCCGGCTTTCGTACCAGGCGATCGCATCGGTGGATTTCTGCGTTCCCGCGATCGTCCAGCCGTTGTTAAGAAGGCTGTCCAGGCGGGTTGGCAGGGCGTAATCCCTGCCCTCCAGCGTGAAGGTGAACCGGTACGAAGTAAACAGTTCGGCCGGCTGCACCTTGGCCGTTTGCTTTTTCAGGGTGAACAGCACGATCTGCGTTCCCGTATCGGAGAACAGGAAGCTGATGCGGTTGTTGGCCGACGCCTGATAGGTGAGTTTGCGCCCGGTTTCGGCGGTTTCATCCGCCGTGGGCGTTCCGTAGGCCGCAAGCACGTCTTCCGCCGCGGACTGGGCGGTGATGCCGCCCGCAAGCGTTACCGCGGCGTTTGGCGAGCGGACGATGCCGCCCACGCACATGCCCGCCCCGGCATAGATGGTGCTCGCCGTCTGGTTGGCGACGTAGAAGGTCACCGTTTCGCCTTCGTTTTCCATGGGAACGGTGATGAAGGACTGCGCCGCGATGGTGGTGAGCATGGTGATATCCGAATCCGGGGCGATTTCCCAGCCGCTGAGAATAAGGTCCGCATACGGGCAGGGGAAGCGGTACACGCGCCCGTGCAGCTGCGCCGTGAAATCGAACAGCGTGTCCGACATCGGGGTATCCGCGCCCGTCAGCGCGTTGAGCACGGCGGAGGGAAGGTCGACCGTTTCCACAAACAGGCTGTGCATGGTCAGCCGGGCGTCCAGATCCTCCTGGGTAATGTCGCTGTCCGCCGACACGAGAACCCAGGCGTCGTCCGTCAGCCGGTAGGAAAGGCGGATCTGCTGTTCAGCCGTCTGGCTGAACGGGTCCCAGGTCAGCATCGCGGTGCACTCGTAGGCGAGGGTGCCCTGCGCTTCCCGGTAGTCCCGGCTGTCGATGGTCAGTTTGTAGAGTTCCACCGCGTCGCCCGCGCGGGAGCGCAGATAGGTCAGCACGTCGTCTTCCAGGCGCTTGTCCAGCGGCAGTTCCCGCACGACCAGCGCGCTGCAGGAAGCAAGCACCGCCGCAAGCACGGCCACGAGTACCGCCAGCCAAACCCTGCGCAAACTCCCCCGCAATACGCGTCAACTCCTCCGCACGGCGCCTGACGCCGCGCCGCCCTACTGAATCAGCCGCCCGATATAGGAGCTGAAGTTGTTGACCACCGCAGAGGAATCCGACGTCGAGATCAACAAGAGCGCGTCGGTCACGTTATAGGTATCCATCAGCTCGCCCAGGCCCTCCCGGCCGTCCTCGTAATACCGGGGATCGACCAGCACAACGGTGCGGAAGCTGTCCGCAAGCCAGGTGGAGATGGCGTTGGAAAACGAGTAGCCCACCAGAAGCAGCGAACGGTCGCTCTCCTCGTTGCCAAAGAGGATCGCATGCGAGAAGCCGTTGACGCCCACGAACTTTTCATAGGCCGGGCGCGTATCGTCCACCGCGGTGGTTTCGGTCATTTCCATCTCGCCGGTTTCAACGTCCTTATAGTAGATCCACTCTTTGTGGTTGACGCCGGGCAAAAGATAATAGGTGATGGAATCGGGTTTGTCGTAGAAATACGGGTCGTTGGCGAGGTCCTGCAGATAGCCCAGGAACGTGCCGCCGTCGTGGGGTTCGTAATCCTCCAGCGGATGATAGGCAATCCCCGCGGCTTCGAAGAACGCCTGCGCCGCGTAATACGCGCCCAGATGCGTCCAGTGGTGGTCGGTGCGGTAGTAGATGGCGTTCAAATCCGCGGCGTGTTCGTTGAGGGCATAATACGCGTCCACCAGCGTGACGGTGGAATCGATCGCCATATAGATATTCTTGATCTCGGCCTTCTGGTCGGAGGAGAGCTCCTGCACCTCCGCCACCTCGTAGGCGATCCGGGTGGGAACGATCATCAGGTATTTGGACACGCTGTCGGGAAGCGACCGGAACAGGGCGTTCATGGCGTCCGCAAGGGTGGCTTCCACCTCGGGGCTGGATTTGGAGATGAAGAAAATGCGGTCCTCGTAGACGATGAACTCGGTTTTATCCAAGTCGTTGGCCGTTTCGGTCTGTGTGACAGGGAGAGCGCCGCCCTGCTCCTCCGCGGTTTCGTCGATCGCGGTGCTCGCGCTTTCGTCCGGCGCGGCCGTAGGCGCGGGTTCCCCGCCGCCGCAGGAAGTGAGAAAGAGCGCTATCGCGAGAAGGAGTAGAACAGCAAGCCATTTCTTCATGATCGTGCCTCCAGCATCCGATTCTTTTCTCTTAACACAGTTTTCCAATATTATTATAATTCTGTGAAGCGTGTAAGTCAAGCGTATGAAGGGTTTTCGCAATTGGGCGGATGCACGTAGGTGTAAAGCCGCTGGTCGGTCAAATGGAAGCCCCGTCTGCGCACCGCCCCGATCCACCCGGCGGCATGCTCGTCCACCCACAGGGCCTCCTGGCGGAAGCCTTTCCTCCGGCATTGGGTATCGCCGAAGAAATGCAGCAGGCCGCTCAAATTCTGGTTGCGGTACTTCTTGTCCACGGCAATCCAGTGCAGCAGCACCATGGCGCCTTTGGGGATGCAGACCATCACGGCCGCGATTTTTTCCGCGTCGCGGACCACGAACACAAACCCGTCCTGAATGCTCCGCATCAGTTCGTCCCTGCCGGGAAGTTCGTCAAGCAACGGGTCGAACGCGCCGCGCAGCAGCGTATTGATTTTGTAATACTCTCCGGTCATCGCGTAATCCGCAACGGCATGCAGCGGCAGCGAGCCGTGGATATACTGCGAACGGCGCAGGCTTGCGTCCAGCTTCCGTTCCAGGCGCACGTCCACGCGGTCGAGCGTGAAACAGCTTCGGGCCATCAGCTGGTCGCAGCGCGGGCATTCCCGGGTGGAAAGCCGCACCTGATCGGCCACGATGGGCATGGCGGTCGGCGGAATGGTCAGCACCGCGTCCTCGTGCGCGGCGTAATAGAGCTTATAATAGCCAACGTGCGCGCTGAAAAGCAGCAGATGATCCCGGCCGCGCACGTAAAAAAGCCTCTTCGCATCAATCAGCCGCCGCGCGTCTCCCGCCAGGGGCAGGCCGTTCAGCAGCGGCGCGTGGATGGCGGCAAGCGCCTCATCCACCACCGCGCAGTACTGCGGATAATCCAGAAACCGTGTGCCGATTGCATGGATTTTCAAAAATTATTCCTCCAACCGGGCGAATGGGGTGCTGAACAGGTGCGTGGACAGATGCCCGCGTAAAAGCGACGCGCCTCCGCTTTTACTCCACAGTACCACGGCGGGCAGATCGCGGCTTAAAAACAGGGCCATGCCCTCGGTCACCGCGTACGCCCCCGCCTGCCCGAAACACAGCACGTCGGAAAGGCGCAGCGCGGGAAGCTTCACGCCCCGCGCCAGAATGTCCCCGCGCGAACAGAGGCTTCCGTAGACCGTCCACTCGCCGTCCGCCGGACGGTCGCCCGAAAGCAAAGTCACGGGCGGCGGCGCGGGCGCAAGCAGCAGCCCGTCGTACTGAATTTGGTGATTGCCGCCGTCCACGATGGCGATATTCCTGCCATCGGAAACCTTGACGTCCGCAACCGAGGTCAGGTAGTACCCGCAGGACGCGGCGAAGAACCGCCCCATTTCCACGGTGAGCGCAAAGCGCTCCGCCGCCCTGCGCACGAACGGGGCAACGTCCAAAAGCAGCTGTTCCTCGCGCTTGGCCGCGTCCGCGCCGAAGTAATCGGCAAACAGCCCCGCGCCATATTCCAGGCGCCGCCCGGCAAAGCCGAAATCGCGCTCCAGGCCGTCGGCAAAATCGGCAAGCATCGTAAGCTCTCGCTCGGCCGCCGCCTTGTTTTTCTTCTGCGTGCCGGAAAAAAAGTGCAGGCCCTGCATCCGCAGGTGCTTGAAGGCATCCCGGCCGCGCACCAGTTCGCGCACGGCTGCCCCGTCCATGCCGAACTGATCGCCGCCCGTAAGCCGAAGCAGCAGATCGACGGTCAGCCCCCTCTGCGCTGCCGCGGCCTCGATACGTTCCGCGTGCAGCGGGCTTTCGGCGGTCAGGGTTCTCACACCGTAATCGAGCGCGTCCGCAACGTCCCGCTCCGTTTTGCTGACGCCGCTGAGCAGAATGCGCTCCGGCGGCACGCGGAGCGCCCGGCAGATGGCAAGCTCGCCGGGGCTGCATACCTCCAGAAGCTCCATGGGCGCGCAGCCCGTTAAGAACGGATTGGCCTTGATGGAATAGCACAGGCGCACGGCGTTTGAAAATGCGTCGCGCACCAGCGCCGTGCGGCGCGAAAGCGCGTCGGTATCGAACACGTACAAAGGCGTTCCGTACGCCGCCGCGAGGTTTAAAAGCTCCGCCCGGTTCATACGGTGTCCGCCTTCCGGCTGCGCCAGGCCTCGGTGAGCGCCTTGCGGTCGAGCTTGCCGTTACTCGTCAGCGGCAGGGTGACAGCCGGGATGATTTCGGACGGGATCATATAATCGGGCAGCGCCTGGCGCAGCGCCTTCATCAGCTCCTGCGGGGGCCGATCGGCGATCACGTAGGCAATGATGCGCTCCTCCTTGTCCATATACAGCGCGCAGGCGCGTTTCGCGCCCGCGGCGGCCAGCGCGATTTCGATTTCCGGCAGCTCCACGCGCCTGCCGTGGTGCTTAACCTGGAAATCCCGCCGGCCGGCGAAGTATAAAAGCCCGTCGCTGCCGTAGCGGGCAAGGTCGCCCGTGCGGTAGATGATCTCGGGATAGGCCGTGTTGAGCGGGTTTTGCACGAACGCCTCCGCCGTGCGCTGCGGGTTATTGTAGTAGCCCAGCGTAACCGCCGTGCCGCTGACGCACAGCTCGCCCTCCGCATCCGGCCGGGTTACCGGCGCGTTGTTCTCGTCCAGCAGGAAAACCCGTTCGTTGGGAAACGGAATGCCGATGGGAAGCGCCGCGTCCGGATCCGCGTTCCGGGGAACGATGTGGTAGGTGCAGTTGCAGGTGATCTCCGTGGGGCCGTAGAGGTTGACGAACAGGGCGTCCGGGTAGTGCTTGCGCCAATAGCGCAGATGGTCCAGCGGCATCACCTCGCCGGAGAACATAAACCGCCTGAGCCGCGAAGGGCGCAGCGTGGCAAGCCCGTCCATCGTGGACAGGAGGCACAGGGCGGACACCGCCCACGTCAGCGTGGTCACGCCGCGCTGCTCCAAAAGTTCTAAAAGCTTTTTCAAAAACGTGAAGTATCCCCGGGGAATGAGCACAACCTCCGCGCCGGTATAAAGCCCCGTGAACACGTCCTTCACCGACACGTCAAAATCCAGCGGGGCCTGGTTTCCCAGCACGTCCTGCTGCGTAATGCCGAAGGTCTCAGCAAACACTGTGATGAAATCGATCACCGAGCGGTGGCACACCAGCACGCCCTTGGGCGTGCCCGAGGATCCCGAGGTGAAGTTGCAGTACAGCGGGTCGGTATCGATGGCGTCCCGGCGGACGGCCTGCACAACCGCCGGATCCGCCTGCCCGCCGATCAGCTCTTCCGCCGTGAACACCGGGCAGCCCGCCATCAGCGCGTCGGCCTGGGGTTTCAGCGTACGGCCGGTTACGATGGCAGCGGGGTTGAGCTGGCCGAGGATTGCCTGCACGCGCTGCGCGGGCTGGGTGCGGTCGATATACGCATAAAAGCCGCCCGCATACACCGCGCCCAGACAGGCGACGATGGCGTCGCAGCTTTTATCCATCAGCACGGCCACGGCCCGGCGCGGCGGCACAAACGGGTGCAAAAAGGTGCCCGCAGCCGCGGCGCGCGCCTGCAGCGTGCGGAAGGTGAGCCGTTCCTCCGGGCCGGAGAAGGCGGTGCAATCGGGAATGCGCTCCGCCGTTTGTTCCAGCCAGGCCAACACGTTCGTGGTCATGGTCAGCGGCTTTTTTTCTGCCTGTGCCGTTCCACAAGCGCCTGGATGGCCTGCATGGAATTGAAATTTTCCGGTTCGAGATCGCTGATGGAGATGCGGATGCCGAACCGGTTGTTCAGCTCCGTGACGATCGCGATGACGTTGAAGGAATCCAACAGCCCGTCGTCGATCAGCGCGGTTTCGTTTTGATAATCAATGCCGGGATGTATCTCCTCAAGAATCTCCTGTAACGTATCCATCATAAGCGTTTCTCCCCTTTTTCAAATCTTATCAGTTCGGGTTATCCATGTCAATGATGCGGATGCGGGACTGCACGCGCATCAGCCGTTCCAGCGCGCGGGTGACCGGGATCAGCTCCTCGCGCAGCAGCACGTGATCGCCCAGATACTCGTCCAGCGCCGTGCCGTAGCCGCCGCCAAACCACGTTTCCGCCGTGAGCGCGGGCAGCTTCGCCAGCGTTCGGTTTTCCTGCATTGACACCAGCGTTGCGCCGTTGAAGAACGCGAAAACGGAAAACACCGCGACGGTGAGAAGAACCAGCGCGAGTATAGCCGTGCTTGCCCTGTATACGTTCTGCATAATCGCGCCTCCTAAAACCGGAAGTAGATGAAGGGGTTGAAGCTCTGCCCAAGCAGCATCACAAACCCCAGCGCAAGCAGCACCGCCGTCCAGCCGGTGCGAAAGATTACGAAGCGCCTGCCGTTTCCAAGCCATTTGCGCGCAAGCCGGGCGGGCCACGGCGTAACGGCGACGACGAGCACCGGGTACAGCCACACGATGCCGTTGATTTGCGACATCTCCCGCACACCCGGCAGCAGCTGCGCGCCGCCCGCCCCGAACAGCAACGCGTAAAAATGCCCGATCTGGCCCAGATCCGTGTAATAGAACAATACGAAGCCCAGCAGCACCACGAGCACGGTGACGAAGTTGGAGGCGACGGGAATTTTATCAATCCGCCGCCACTTGAGTTTCAGCGCTTTTTCGATGACCAGGAACACCGCGAAATACAGCCCCCATAGAATAAAGTTCCAGTCCGCGCCGTGCCACAGGCCGATGAGCGCGAAGGTGATCACGGTTGCGACCGAGGACGGAAGGAAGCTGCCCATCTGCGCGCCCAAACGCTTGCGCACGGCGCGGCTGAACCGGGAAAAGCCGCCGGACATCGCCATGGGATACATCACGTAATCACGGAACCAGTTGCCCATGGAGATATGCCAGCGCGCCCAGAATTCCGTGATCGACCGGGCCATGTAGGGGTATTTGAAGTTCTCTTTAAAATGGAAGCCGAACATCAGCCCCAGCCCGATCGCCATATCGGAATAGCCGGAGAAATCGAAAAACAGCTGGATCGCCGCCGTGGCGAGGCCGATCCACGCGCCGCACACCGACAGCGACGAGAACAGGTCGTTGAGCAGATAGCTTGCCACCTGCCCCGCGTAGTTGGCCAGGATCACCTTTTTGGCGAAGCCCACCGCAAAGCGGAAACAGCCCTCGGTGAACTGCTCCGGGGTTTCCCGGCGGTTGTAAAGCTCGTCCTCCACGTCGGTATAGCGCACGATGGGGCCCGCGATCAGCTGCGGGAACATGGATACATATAATAGAACGTGCGCGTAGTTGCGCTGGGTTTTGGCATTCTGGCGGTAGACGTCGATCGCGTAGCTTAAGGACTGGAAGGTGAAAAACGAAATGCCGATGGGCATCGCCGCGGAAAGAAGCCGCGGCGAGAAATGGAAAAGCAGCCCGAGCTGGCCCGCAAAGAAATTGTAATATTTGAAGGTAATGAGCGGCAGCAGGTTCAATGTTACGCACAGCACCAGCAGCCACACTCCCGCCGCCTTGCTGTGCGTTTTCCCCAGAATGATGCCGAACACGTAATCAATCAGCGTTACGCCGATCATCGCGAGGATGTACACCGGCTCGCCCCAGGCGTAGAACAAAAGCGACGCGGCCAGAAGCACGGCATTGCGGACCGTGCGGTTTTTGGACAGGTAGTAAAGGATCAGCGTCGCAGGCAGAAACACGCCGATAAATGTGACGCTTGAAAACACCATGGGAACCGCCTCCCGTTTGCTGTTGTAACCGCCGGTGCGGCAGCGTTCGACGGTACCACCATACCAGACTTTGTTTTAAAATACAACCGAAATTCAAAATATTTTTGAAATATTTCTGTAATACAATTGACACAATGGTTCATATATTCTATAATGCAATCACGTGAGAACCACAACACCGCGTCCGTGCGGCGGAGTTTTACGGCGGAAAGCCCGGCGGCCAAGGCTTTGCGGCCAGACGCCCGGGGCGGCAGTAACCCGACAGGAGAGCGCAATGAACGTTGAACGAAGAGAGATAAAGTACCTGATCCCTCTGCTGCAGTTCAAGATGCTGGAACCGAAGCTTTCGCTTCTGCTCAGGCCGGACCCGGCCGGCGACGCGAGCGGCCTGTACAAAGTGCGCTCCCTCTATTTCGACTCCTTCCATAACGAAGACTATTTCGACGTCTTGAAAGGCGCGGAAACCCGCAAGAAGATCCGCGTGCGCGTGTATCCCCCCCAGGGCCGCCTCATCAAGCTGGAATACAAGTTCAAGCAGGGCGTAAACCAGCACAAGACCTCCATCCCGCTGACGCGCAAGCAGGCCCGGCAGATGGTGGCGGGCGACTACGGCTTCCTGCTTGACCTTCCCGATCCGCTGGCCGCGCAGATTTATCACGAAATGATGATGCGCGTCTACCAGCCCAAGGTGCTCATCGAGTATGACCGGCAAGCCTACGCCGCGCCGGGCAACGATATCCGCATCACCTACGATTCGCACATCCGCGCGTCCTGGCAGAGCAGCAACCTGTTCGTAGCCAACGCGAACTTCACGCCGCTGATCGCCCCGGACATGGGCGTGCTGGAAGTGAAATACAACGGCTTTCTGTATTCCTACCTGCAGGGGATGCTTAAGAACCTGGATACGCAGCCGGCGGCCATGAGCAAATACGTGCTCGGCCGCGCCGATCTGCACTAAGCCCCGGCGGCACGAGGCCGCAACCACGCAACACTCCCGCATCAGGCAAAAGAAACCAGAGGTGTGTAAGCCGGTGAAAGAGTACATCCTGAACAATCTGGCGGAACAGGGCACGCTCCAGCTCGAGCAGCTGCTGATGAACGCAGGCGTGACGCTTGTGCTGGGCATGCTGATTTACGCCATTTATGCCTGGACCTACGCGGGAATTTCCTACTCCAAAAAGTTCAACATCTCGCTGATCATGCTCTCGCTGGTCACCTCCATGGTGATGACCGTGATTTCCAACAACATCGCGCTGTCGCTGGGCATGGTGGGCGCGCTGTCCATCGTGCGCTTCCGCACGGCCATCAAGGACGCGCGGGACACCACCTTCATTTTCTGGAGCATCGCGGTGGGCATCTGCTGCGGCGTGGGTTTCTATCTGGCGGCGGCCATCGGCTCCGCCTCGGTGGTGCTGTTTTTGGTGGTCTTCCACCACATCCGCGAAGACAACAAGTACATTCTCGTCATCCGCTGCGACATGCCCCGGCAGGGAATCATCGAGATGATCGTGCAGGAATACTATAAAAAGCCCGTTTTGCGGGTGAAGAATACCACACCCGAGGACGTGGAGTTCATTTTCGAAATCAACGGCGCGGACGTGAAAAAATCCACCCGCCTCAACGACAACAGCATCATGCAGTTCCTCTACCGCGTCAACGGCGTGAAAATGGTCAACCTCGTTTCCCAGACCGACGACATGAGCCGTTAGGCAGGTGCGGCGCGGTGCGTAACAGGCTGACCGTTATTGTGATTTCAATCGTCGTCGTTCTCATCGCGGCCGTGGCCGCCACGGCGCGGCAGGTGCTGTGGCCGCAGTATGAGCGCATTTACCAGCATGAAACCGCCGCCGGTCCGGACGCGTACGACGTCGGCAGCGACGTTTTTTCCAGCCACCTTCCGCTGGTGCTGATTGAAACCGGCGGCGGGACGATCACCCGGGAAACGCAGCTCCCCGTCACGGTGACCGTGATCGACCAGGCGGGAGGCTACAACCACACGACGGACACACCGGCGCTGACGAACGCGGCGCTGATCAATATCCGCGGCAAAACGTCCGCGGAATTTCCCAAAAAGCAATACCGGATCAATTTCACAAAAAAACTCGCCTCCGGCAACCATGTGAACCGCGCCGTGATGGGCATGGCCGCGGATACCGACTGGGTGCTCAACGGGCCGTACCTGGATAAATCGCTGATGCGCAATTATCTGATGTACAACCTGGCGGGCGAGATCATGGTCTGGGCGCCGCACGCGAAGTTCTGCGAAGTGTTTATCGACGGCAGCTACGAAGGGCTGTACGTGATGACCGAAGCGGTGACCGTGGGTAAAAACCGCGTCAACGTATCCCAGAAGCAAGGCGCAAAAGGCGCCGTCGGCTACCTTCTGCAGCGGGATATGTACGTGTACATCAAATCGCACATTAAAACCTACTCGGACACGCTGGGCAAAACCACCTACGACATGGGCATAGAGTTTCCGCAGGCCGCCGACCTGACCGAGGAAAGCATCCAGTATATATTAAACGACATCAACGCGTTTGAGGAGAAGCTCTACGCGCTGCAGGACGGGGACAAGAGCCGCGCCTTCGCCGACGAGATCGACATGAACTCCTTCGTGGATTACTTCATTTTCAACGAGTTCGCCATGAACCGCGACGCCGGAACGTTTTCCACCTTCTGTTACCGCGACCCGCGCGGGAAGCTGATCATGGGCCCAGTATGGGATTTTAACAACTGCCTGGACAACCACATCGACCCCACGGCGTACGACACCATTCTGATGAGCGGCGCGAACTGGTTCAACGTGCTGGTGCTGGATAAGACGTTCGTCAACACCGTCGTCTACCGCTACCGGGAACTTCGTAAAACCGTGCTCAGCGAAGAACGGCTGCTGGCCATGATCGACGAAATTGCCGCCTACCTGGGCCCCGCCGCTCAGCGCAATTTTGACCGGTGGGACAAAATCCTGGCAAAAGATATCCTGACTGCCGCCGCAGACGGCAGCAACCGCAACGTATATACCTTCGAAGACGCCGTAGCGCAGCTGAAAAACGAGATTGTGCTGAAGGGCCGCTACATGGACGAAAACCTGGAAACCTATCTGCGCAACCTTTCCGCAACGCCGACCCCCAAGCCCACGGCCACGCCGACCGCCCCGCCGGCGATCCTTCCCACGGAAATCCCGCCCGCGCCGACGCCCGCGCCGTAATCAAAAGTAAGCGGGAACAGAAAGTAAACCCGCGGGGAAAACCCCCGCGGGTTTTGTTTATTGCTGGTACGGCCTCGCATACAGGTCCTTCACGGGTTTGCCGTTGCTGCGGATCCACCGCTTCCAGCCGATGTTGCCCATAAAGTAGTACAGCCTCCGGGGAAAGGCCACGCGAAGGCATACGCTTTGGGCAGGCGCGCAGGCGCCGCTTTTAATTTCTTCTTTCACGCGCTGCAGCGTCTCCGTAAGCTTCGTCAGCATTTTCTGTACGGGCGGGATCGTCATCGAAACCATGCCGCCGCCGCCGATCAAAATACCAAATCCATACCGCGCGCCGACGGCCGACGCGAACCTGCCCACGACGCGCGACGCCTCCTCGTTGATTTCCGGCTCCGGAAACCCGCAGTTGACGATGGCATACACCGCCGCCTGCCTGCGCAGGGGCAGCCGAAGCGCGTAATCCCGGTACAGCTGCAAAAACCGCATGGTGATCCCCGGCAGGCAGAAAACGTACAGCGGGAACACGAGGATCAGCGCGTCCGCCGCGGCCATAGCCGCAAACGCCTTCTCCGTTTCGCGTGTTTGCAGCGTTTCCCGGGCGCTTATGATCTGCACGCCCACCCTATCGTCTTGCAGCACGGCCGCCGCCACCTCCGCCAGCCGGTCGGACGCGGCTCTGCCCTGCGGCTTGGGGCTGGCGCTTACGATGACCACCTGTTTCTTCTCACTCATATGACGCTCCCCGCCTTTCGCAAATCCACGGCCAGCAGCGCCTGCGAAAGCTTTTCGTCGTTATCCTCATAAAACAGCACCGACCCGTTTGCGCGATGCCTGACCGTGATATCGGTAAACAGGGCTTTGTCCTCCGCCGTCAGGCTGTCGCCGTAAGCGATCATCACGATGCGCGGATTGCTTTCGTAACGCGCCGGGTGGATGGTGGAACCGTCCGGCCTGAGGAGAAAAAACGGCAGTATGTTTGGAATCCAGCGGTCCACCGCGTTTTTCATGTTGGCGGAGAACTGGCCGAACACCAGCGGCACCAGATAGACAACTACGTCGCTGTTCATGGCGGCGCGGTTGATGCCGTCCATCGAGTCTTTGATCACGCAGCGGCCCGGCGTTTTCACCCAGCAGCCGAAACAGCCCACGCAATGGTTCAGCTCCCCCGGCTCCAGCCGCTTGTGCGTAACCGCAAATCCCTTTTGGGTCAAACAGCGCTCCACCGCGGCGCCGAGCCTTTGCAGCCGGTCACCGTCGAACTCGCCGTCGGACAGAATGTAAGCCTGCATGGACATGTTTCCCTCCCATGTTAACAATGTAAACATAGCGTAGCGTACAATGTTTACTTTGTCAACATTCCATGCTATGATTTAATCCAACTCTAATGTATCCGCCGGAGGGAAGCCTGATGCCTGAGCAGCCCTATCATCACGGAGACCTGAAAGCCCAGCTCATCGAGCAGGGCCTGCAGCTGCTGGACGCCCAAGGGTACGAGCGTTTTTCGCTGCGGGAAGCGGCCAAGCGCTGCGGCGTAAGCCAGACGGCGCCTTACCGGCATTTCCGAAACAAGGACGATTTGATCGGCGCGATCGCGGCACAGGCGATGAGCGCTTTCGAGCAGCGGCTTCTGGACGCCGTCGCGCTGCACCCCGGCGCGCCCGCGGCGCAGCTGACGGCGATGGGCGTCGCATACATCCGGTTCTTCGCCGAGAAACCCGAATACCTGCGTTTGTTGTTTTTAACCGACCTGCGCATCCGCGAGCGCTTCTTCCAGGACGAACGGGTGCGAAAGCACGGCGGCACGCTGGGCATCCTCAAAGACGCCGTCACGCGCTACCGCGAAGCCTGTCCGCAGGATCCGCGTTCCCACGAGGAGATCGTCCTGCACTGCTGGGGCGTGGTGCACGGCATTTCCGTGCTCATCGCCTCCGGCGAGCTGCAGAATACGAAAGCAACCCTCGCCCAGGCCGAGGCCGTGATCCGGGGGCTGCTGTAGCCGGGAAACGAAAAAAGGCCTGCCGGGCGTTTCCGTTTCGAAACCGGATTATCCGCAATACCGCCGGTTATCTGCCCTCGCGGGGCAGCTGGGTGATGGTCCACAGGTTGCCGTCGGTTTTCATCACCAGCGAGCCGAGCCCGGCGAAGAGGGGTTCGTAGCCCAGCATTCTGAGTTTTTTCACGGTTTCCTCGTTGCGCGAGTGCGGAACGTAGGTAATGAAGATCGCCTGCGGCCCGGCGGCGGCCAGAAGCTCCGGCGGCACCAGGTCGATGCCGTGATGCGGCGCCTTCAGGATGTCCGCCTGGAAAGCCTGCGCGCCGTAGGTATCCAAAAGCCACAGCATCCCGCTTTGGCCGATATCGGCGGGCAGCAGCATGGAACGCTCCCCCAGCGTCAGCCGCGTGACCAGGGAGCGGTTGTTGGTGTTGTCACCCCAGGGAACCTGGTAGAGCGTCAGCTCCGCCGAGCCCAGGGTCAGGGTTTTGGGCGTTTCCACCTGTTCCACGGGGATGCCCAGCTTCTCCGCCTCGCGGAACAGCCGCTTGTTGAGGTTGCGGTAATGGCGGTCAAACCCGACGTAGAGTTTCCCGATGGGAAACTTCGGCAGCAGCTCGAAAATGCCGTTGATATGGTCGTCATGCGGGTGCGTGTTGATGACAAAATCAAACCTGTCGATCCCCTCCTGCGCTAGAAGCCGCAGCACCAGATCACCAGGCCCAAGCCAACCGCAGTCGATCAGCGCGGTCTGGCCGCCGCAGCGCAGAATAAAGCAATCGGCAGCGCCGAGTTCCGCGGCGATCACGGTCAGCACGTCGTCCGCGTTTGGAAACAGTTCAAGATCCCGGGCTTCCCAGGCCTGCGCGCCGGACGTTTCCCAGAAGCGAAGGGACGTATCCGGCAGCGGCGCCGCAACGGCCGGGCCGGGGAGCGCGGGGGCTGCCGCGGCGGGCAGAAGCGCAAACACAAGCAAAAGGGCCAGCAGTTTTCTTTGCATCAGTCGGTCTCCATATGTTACATTGATTACGCGCAGTCAGCGCTCATCATACGAAAACGGATCAGCCCTGTCAACGGGCAGCGGGTTAAGAACGGATGAAATATTGTGGCGCGGGGACCGGTATGATACGATGGAAGCCAACGCCATCCACCGCCGCGAACAGAGGAAACGCAATGCATTACGCCGATTACAAAACCGTGCTTTTGGCCAACAACACCCTGAACCTGTACCGCGGCTGCACGCACGGCTGTATTTATTGCGATTCGCGCAGCGTTTGCTACCAAATCCGCCACCCGTTTGAGGACGTCGAGGTCAAGCGCGGCGCGGACCGGATTTTGGACTTGCAGCTGCAGCGGCGGCGCAAGAAGGCGGTCATCCACACCGGCAGCATGTGCGACCCCTACATTCCGCTGGAAAGCGAACTGCAGCTCACGCGAAAATGCCTGGAGGTGATCGCGCGCCACGGGTTCGGCCTGACCATCCTTTCCAAGTCCGACCGGATGCTGCGGGATCTGGACCTGTTTGCGGAAATCAACCGCAGGTACAAATGCGTGGTGCAGACGACGCTGACCACCCGCGACGAAGCCCTGTGCGCGAAGCTGGAACCCAACGTCTGCGGCACCGCGGCGCGCGTGAAGGTGCTTGCGGCCTGCCGGGAGCGCGGCATTCCCACCGCGGTCTGGATGACGCCGATTTTGCCGTTCATCAACGACACGGAAGAGAACGTAAACGGCCTGCTGGACGACTGCATCGGCGCGGGCGTGCGCGGCATCATCAGCTTCGGCATGGGGCTTACGCTGCGCGAAGGCGACCGCGAATACTTCTACGCGCAGCTGGACCGGCTGTTTCCGGGCATGAAGCAGCGCTACATCCAGGCGTTCGGCCTGCAGTACGAGTGCAAAAGCCCGCACAGCGAGCGTTTGACCGCGCTGCTTACGGAGCGCTGCAAAAAACACGGCATCCTGACCGATTATGAGGTATTCCGATATCTGAGCGAAGCGCCCAAAGCCCCGCCGCAGGTGACGCTGTTTGACCTGATGGGCGGGCAGGACGCGTAACGCAGGAAAAATGTGGCAAGCGGGCGACAGGCGTGCTATAATGCGACTTACAAGAACAAACCGCTGCAAAGAATGGATGGATCGGTTATGCCGTTTCGTATTTATCTCTCGCCGCCCTATATGTGCGGGCGCGAGATGGCGTTTATTCAGGACGCGTTCGAAACCAATTGGATTGCGCCGACGGGGCCGGCAATCACGGCGTTTGAGCAGGAAACCGCCGCA
>CAYRPW010000001.1:24256-27307 GCA_964426145.1 uncultured Oscillospiraceae bacterium | reverse complement strand
GGAACGAACGCCCAAAGGACGAAGCGCCGCCGCAGGGCGGCGCGGAAATACTGGGCAGTGAAGGAGCGGCGGCATGAAAGCAGTGATCTTAGCCGGAGGTTTCGGCACGCGGATATCGGAAGAAAGCCAGTTCAAGCCCAAGCCGATGATCGAAATCGGCGGCATGCCTATCCTGTGGCATATTTTAAAGCACTACTCGTTTTACGGCTTTCACGAATTCATCATCTGCGCGGGCTACAAGCAGCAGGTGATCAAGGAATGGTTTGCCAACTATTTCCTGCACACGTGCGACGTGACGTTTGACCTGACGCACGACAACCAGATGATCATCCACAACCGCCGCTCCGAGCCCTGGAAGGTAACCGTGGTGGACACGGGGCTGCAGACGATGACCGGCGGGCGCATCAAGCGCGTGAAAGAACACCTGGGCAACGAACCCTTTTTTATGACCTACGGCGACGGCGTAAGCGACGTGAACCTGGTTTCGCTGCTGAAATTCCACCGCGCGCACGGCAAGCTTGCCACCATGACGGCCATCCCGCCCGTGAGCCGCTTCGGCGTGATTGATTTGAAGGGCGACCAGGTGATCTCCTTCCGTGAGAAAAACAGCGCGGACGCGAGCTGGATCAACGGCGGGTACATGGTGCTGGAGCCGGGAACCCTTGACTATATCGACGGGGACGCCATCATGTTCGAGCGCCAGCCCATGGAGCGCATCGCCGAGGACGGCGAACTGATGTGTTTTCGGCACACGGGCTTCTGGCAGTGCATGGATACGCTGCGCGACAAGGAAAAGCTGGAAAAACTCTGGGCGGACGGCGACGCGCCGTGGAAGCTTTGGACTTAATGCGGACGGGAGCGCGCGGCATGACGGAACTTACGTTTTATCAGGGGAAAAAAGTATTCGTCACGGGGCATACGGGCTTCAAGGGCGCGTGGCTATGCAGGCTCCTTGCGGCTGCCGGGGCGGATGTGACCGGCTACGCGCTGAAACCGCCCACGGAGCCTTCCCTGTTTTTGCTTTCCGGCGCGGCGGAAAGCATCCGCTCCGTCACCGGCGACGTGCGCGATCTTGCGGCATTGAAGGCAGCGATGGACGAAGCAAGGCCCGAAATCGTGCTGCATCTGGCCGCGCAGCCCATTGTGCGGGAGAGCTACCAAAACCCGGTGTACACCTACGATACCAACGTGATGGGCACCGTGAACGTGCTGGAATGCGTGCGCCTGTCAAACACGGTGAAATCCGTGGTCAACGTGACCACCGACAAGGTGTATCTGAACCGCGAGCGCGCCGAAGGATACCGGGAGGACGAGGAACTCAAGGGCTACGATCCCTATTCCAACTCCAAGTCCTGCTCGGAACTGGTGACCTACAGCTATTGTAACGCCTATTTTTCAGGTGCGAACGGCAACCCCGTTCTGCCCGTTTCCACCGCGCGCGCGGGCAACGTGATCGGCGGGGGCGATTTCGCCAAAGACCGCATCATACCCGACTGCGTGCGCGCGGCGATTGCGCAAAAGCCGGTCATCGTGCGAAACCCCCATTCCACGCGGCCGTATCAGCACGTGCTGGAGCCGCTGTTCGCGTATCTGCTGATCGCGCGGCGGCAGATGGAAACCCCCGCGCTCGCCGGGTGCTACAACGTGGGCCCGGACGACGAGGGCTGCTATACCACCGGCGCGTTGGTGGATTTGTTCGTCCGTTACTGGGGGGACGGCCTGCAGCGGCTGGACCAGGGCGACGGCGGCGTGCACGAGGCGAATTTCCTGAAGCTCGATTGCGGGAAACTGAAGCGGACCTTCGGCTGGAAACCGCGCTGGACGCTTACAACCGCCGTGGAAAAAACCGTGGAATGGACGAAAGTCTGGCAGGCCGGAGGCGACGTGGGCGCTTGTATGGACGAACAGATCGCGGCGTTCCTCAGGGCGGGGTCCTGACCCGGGAACGAGCACGGCAACAAGAAATAAGAAACCGCCTCCGTTCGGAGGCGGTTTCGTTTGCGATGCTTCCCGCAATGGATCCTGAGGAGCCGAAGGTTTCCCTGATGATCCGCTTACTTCCCCAGCCGGATCACGTTCCAGCTCATGGCGGGCAGCACGATGGCAAGTTTCCCGCCGTCCATGGTTCCCTTGTCGCCGTCCGCGGGGGCAACGGCATCGGGCGCGGCTTCGGTGTTGACGGCCTTCCCGTCGTCGTGATGCAGCACGCTGTGTTCCAAAACGCGCAGGCCGCCGAACGCGCGCAGGTCCGCGGCTAGTTCCACGCCCTCGGTGAGGCTGCGGTTGACGGCGAAGATCGTAAGGCTTCCGTCCTCCCCCAGGGAGGCGGCGGCATCCACCAGCGGAACCTTGTCAAAATCCTTGCTGGCGTAGACCGGGCTTTCGATCACGGGGCGCAGCGCCGTACCGCGCCCGTAAACGGACGCCTGCATCAGCGGATAGAAAATCGTCTGCGCCCATACGCCGCCGCCCGTGCGCGTCATGATCGGCGCGATCACGTTGACCAGCTGCGCCATGCAGGCAATCTTCACGCGGTCGGCGTTGCGCATCAGCGTGATCAGCAGCGCGCCGACCAAGAGCGCGTCCTCGAAATTGTAAACGTCCTCCAGAAGCGGCAGCGCGCGGCCCCAGCGGTCGCTTTTGTGCAGCTGCTGATCCTGTTCGTTGGAGTGGTACCACACGTTCCATTCGTCAAACGAGAGGTTGATTTTCTTCGCGTTGCGTTTCTTGGCGCCCACGGCGTCGCAGATGGAGACGACCTCTTTGATGAAGGCGTCCATATCCAGGCTTCGGGCAAGGAAATTCGCCGTATCGCCGTCGCGGTTGCCGTAATAGCGGTGGAGGCTCAAATAATCCACGTTCTCATAGCACTCGGAAAGCACGTCGTATTCCCACGTGCCGTAGGTTTTCATTTCACGCGAGGAGGAGCCGCAGGCGACCACTTCGATGGAATTGTCCACCCATTTCATCACCTTGGCGGCTTCGTTGGCCGTGCGCCCGTATTCGTAGGCGGTTTTGTGCCCGATCTGCCAGGGGCCGTCCATCTCGTTG
>CAYRPW010000001.1:16232-24246 GCA_964426145.1 uncultured Oscillospiraceae bacterium | reverse complement strand
CAGCTTGATGCCGAACGGCTCTTTCGCGCCGTTTTGGATGCGCAGGTCGCTAAAGTAGCTGCCGGAGGGATGGTTGGCATATTCCACCACGTTCCGGGCCGCGTCCACGCCGCGCGTGCCGAGGTTGACGGCGTACATCACCCGGGTGTTGGCTTCCTTCGCCCAGGCAGCAAACTCGTGCAGGCCGACTTCGTTGGTTTCGGTGGTGTACCAGGCCAGGTCCAGCCTGCGGGGCCGGTTGTTGCGCGGGCCGATGCCGTCCTCCCAGTTGAAACCGGACACAAAGTTGCCGCCAGGATACCGCACCACGGGCACGTTTAGCTTGCGCACCATTTCCAGCACGTCGCGCCGGAAGCCGTTCGCGTCGGCGGTGGGATGCGCCGGCTCATAAATGCCGCCGTACACCGCGCGCCCCAGATGCTCGATAAAATTGCCGAAAATACGCTCGTCGATTTTTCCGATGGTAAAGTCCCTGTCCAAAATCATCCGTGCCGTTTTCATGTTCGTTTCCCCTTCTTCCGGGTCCGCAGGCAACTGAGGACGCTTCCCGGTTTTCCCTGGGCGCCGCCGGGTTTGCGCCTTTTGTGTCCGTTCCGGCCCTTCTTTAAGTTTAGGTTTCCCTAAATTAATTAGTACTCTTCCTAATCTATTGTGACAATACCGCAGCATCCTGCTTTTGTCAATGCCTTTTTTCACCCTTTGATCCGAAATCTGCGATCCGAGGCCGAGTCCGGACGCACGGAACCGGCAGGAACGCTGCGCTCCGCACCGTTTATATATTACGAATATGTTTCAATATATTAATTATTTGCTCATATATTGCTTGATTGTTTATTATTTATATGTTATTATTAACGAGATCTCTGTTATAGCGTAACAGAGAGAAGCGAAAACCCCTTCCCGTACAGGCGTCGGGAAACCTCAACGTAACGAAACGTTGGAGCGGAGCGCGCAAAGGCAAGGTGAGCACGATTAAAAGCGTACTGATGGTTGGAAATGACGGAGCTTTTCTTGTGGAGCTCATTCTAAAGTTCTACAAAGAGGGCTGGCATATTGACCTTTTGTCCGAGCAGGCCATGCAAAGCCACCTGCCCGGTGAAGTGGAGCAATATGTGTTTCCGTATGCCAGCGCAAGCGCTGAGGAACTGATCGAAAGCTGCACGCCGCAACTGGTCATTTTCGCCGGAGCTTACAACGTGCCGGCGCCGCAGAGCAAAGAGACGGACAAAACGGAAACGGGCGCGTACATCGCGGGCCTGAACAATCTATTGATGAGCGCCGGCAAGGCCGGAGTTGCCCAGTTTGCGTACCTTTCTTCCAACGCCGTTTTTGAAGCGCCTTCCGCCAAAGATATCCCGGAGGACGCCGAGCTGACGCCGAAAACCCCCGCAGGGCTGCGCATCGCGCAGGGAGAAACGGTAGCCGCCGCCTTCGGCCGGTATTCGGAAACGGAAGTCACCGTGATCCGGCTGGGGGACCTGTTCTGCATTCCCCGCAGCCAGGAGGAATGCGCGGACCGGGTTACGCAGCTGTGCTTAAGCGCGCTTCTGACGGGCACCGTCACCGTAAACGCCAAGCGCATCAGCGCACCGCTGTTCGTAAGCGACGCCGTATTTGCCATTTACCAGATTCTTACGGCCGGCAAGCGCAGCGCGCCTGTCTATCATCTGGCGGCCAGCGAAGAAGCCGACGAGGAAGACGTTGCCCAGGCGATCAAGCGCACCTTCAGCAAGCCGGTCACCATCGTTGACCAGACGACCGGCGTAACCGACCGCCGGGTGCTTTCCGGCGCGCTTGCGGCCCAGGAATTCCAGATCACGCCGCGCACGGGGTATGAACGGGCGATTGCCATCATCGTCGCCTACATGGAGGAGCACCGCAAAAATTACGGCGTGCTGAAGAAACGCGGCCTCAAAGATCACCTCAAGCGCATTCGCGCGGGCCTGGGCAGCGCGTTTCCGTTTCTGGAATGCATCGCGTATTTCCTCCTCGCCTTTTTCCTGAACAGCCTGCGCAGCCAGATTGCGCTTTTCCAGCCGGTGGATTTCTTCCTGCTGTTTGTGTTCCTGTTCGCCATCATGCGGGGGCGCACCATGGCGATCGTCGCGTTCTGCCTGGCCGTGTTCGGCCATTACCTGGCCCTGTCGCAGACGCAAAGCCTGCTGGGGCTTTTGATCAGCGTGGATTCCTACGTTTGGATCGTGCAGGTGTTCGTGATCGGCATCTTTACCGGGTACCTGCGCGATAAGCTGACGCAGAGCCGCCAGGAAGGCCTGGAAAACGAGCGGTATCTGCAAACGCGGCTGGACGAAATGACCGCGATCAACGCGAGCAACGCGAAAATCAAAAACAATTACGCCGCGCGAATCGTAAACAGCGACGAAAGCGTCGGCTGGTTTTACGACGTCATCACGCAGCTGGACAACGCCGGAAGCGGCGAGGTGGTGTTCCGCGCCGTGCAGCTGTTAAAGCGCCTCATGGGCACGGAGCACGTTGCCATCTACGCCATGAACGGCGCGGAGTACTGCCGCCTGTCCGCGGCCACCTCCACCCGCGCGACGGAGCTTGGCAAGTCCATTCACATTCCCGCCCATCCGGAATTATTCGAGCCGCTGCTTTCCAAAAACTACTACTTCAACCCGGAAATCGTGTCCGAACTGCCCTCGATGGCCAGCAGCCTGGTCAGCGAAGAAGGCGACAGCCGCCTGTTCATCTTTCTGTGGGACATGCCCTTTGAAAAGAAAAACCTGCACTATTCCAATCTGCTGAAGGTCGTCGGCACGCTGATTTACAACGCCACCCTGCGCTCCGCCCGCTATCTGGACGCGCTTGCCTACAAGCGCTTCGTGCCCGGCACGCAGTTGTTGACCAAGGAAGCGTTCGCAGAAATGGCGGGCGTGTACCGGAAGGTGAGCGAACTGGGGCTGACGCAGTTCCACATGCTGAAAATCAAGATCGGCCCGGACGTGACCAAGCAGGAGATGGACCAGAAAATTCACGGCTGCATCCGCCAGACCGATTTCGTGGGGATGCTGAAAAAGAAAAAGATCGGCATCCTGCTGCCAAACTCCACCGAGATCGACGGCCAGGTGGTCAAAGACCGGCTTCTGGCCGCGGGGATCGAAGCCAAAACGTACGATCCCGATAAGCTTCTGCGAGTCGAAGGCAACAGCGAAACCGTGGTGCCCGGCAGCGGCATTCCCTTTAAGGAACGCCTGGAAAACCTGACCAGGCCGCGTAAGGAAGACGCTTCCGGCAACCGCGTAGCCTGAACCGCACGGCGGAACGGAAGCCGTAAGTAACCGGGCCGGAAGTTTGCGATAAGGGGTTGGCGCAATGGAAGCTGCGGGTGAAAAAGTGACGTTGCTGTTGATCGGGCTGAACTGCCTTGCGGCGGTTTGCCTGTTTGCCGTCGCCCTGCTGCGCAAAGGCGGCGCGCGGCGCACGTTTCTTTTGTATGCCTGGTTTACGCTGATCTGCCCCGTAGCCGGGCCGCTGCTTTTGTCGCTGGGCCACCTGATCGGGATCACCTTCCACGCCAAGCGCGTGAACATGGCGGATATCAGCTTTTCCAGAATCCGCGAGCAAACCGTGCAGCCCCCCGACCGGGAAGCGGAACTGAACTACGTGCCCCTGGAAGACGCCGTCGCGTTCGCGGACATCGCCGATTTGCGCAGGCTGCTGATCAACATCCTAAAAAGCGGGGACCGGGACATGCTGGTCAGCGTCGCACGCGCCATCAACAACCCGGACACCGAGGTTTCGCACTACGCGGCCACCGCCGTGCTGGATACGCTGTCGGATTTCCGGGTCAGCCTGCACGATTATACCCAGCGCCTGCGCTCGGACCCCGACAACGTGAAGATCAACGTGTTTATTTTGGAATATACCTACCAAATCCTGCGGATGAACGTGATGAACCCGGAGGAGCAGGAAACCACCATCCGCGTTGAGAACGAACTGCTGGAAACCCTGTTTAAGCATAACCTGTGGTACATGAAGGACGAGTATTACCTCTGGATGATCGACCTTCTGATTTCCATCCGGGATTTTGAACCCGCGGAACTATGGGTGGCCCGCGCCACGCAATACCAGCGCGGGCAGCTGAACGCCTATAAGGCGCGGCTGCATCTGTACTACGCCCGGCAGGATTCCCAGGCGTTCTTCAGCTGCATCGCGGAGCTGCAGGGCGCGGGCGTGCCCGTGGATAAGGAGCTGCTCGATCTCATCCGCGCCTATGGCCCGCGGGCAGCGCAGCTGGCCGCCGATGCGCGGGTAGGGGGTGGCGCGCCGTGATGAACAGGCGAATTCTTTTGTCGATTCTCCTGATATTTCTCGTGCTGTTCGTTTTGTTCATGTTCTCCGCGCTCTCCTCTGATATGCTGACCAAGCCCGAAACCAACAGCCGCGAGCAGGCCGTTTCAACGGAAACCGGCGGTACCGCGCTTTTGTACGACGCCTTTGATACCCAAGGCGGCACGGCCCAAGCCGCGCAGGGGCAGGACGTAACGGCCGCAAACCCGCTCGCGGTGCTGGTCGGCACCGACGAGAGCGAGCTTCAAGTGTTCAAAGAATGGTGCGTATACAACAAGTACAGGTACGCCGTCTATGAAACCTGGCCCGACGCGAAGGCGCTGGGCGGCGCAAGCGTGCTGCTGTGCGGGCGCATGCCGTACGGCGCGGCGGCGGCGCAAACGCTGCAAAGCTACGCGCAAACCGGCGTACCCCTGATATTCGCAACGCTTCCGGAGTACGCGGCGCTTTCCGAGAACCCGGAGCTCGCGGATTTCTTCGGCATCGAAACGTGCGTGGAACCCGCGCGCAAGGTGGAGGGGCTGAAGCTGTTTGCCGACTTTTTCCTCAGCAAGGAACGCATCTACGAAGCCGGGGATTTTTACGGCGATCTGGACGATACGCAGACGCTCGTTCCCTACTACACGCTGCGCACCGGCTACGAAGGATACATGGTGGGCCTGATAGACGACCAGGAAGCGCTGGGCATTGCAAACGAAGAACTGCCGACGCTGCTGTGGCGCACCGTAACCGGGAAATCCCAGGTTTTTGCGGTGAACACGGACCTGTTTGACGGCGAACGGATGCTGGGCGTGATGACGGCGTTCCTGTCCGCCGCCAGCGACTGGTACCTGTACCCCGTGGTCAACGCCCGCGCCATCGTCATGACGGATTTCCCCTTCCTGTCCAACGAAAACGCCGAAACCATGCGGCAAAGTTACAGCCGCGATACGCTGGGTTTCCAGCGGGATATCGTATGGCCCAACGTAGTGAAAATCTTCCGTAACTACGGCGCGGTTCCCAACTTCTTCGTTTCGCCGCAGCTGGATTACGATAACGCAGATAGCTTCGCCGCCCAGGACCTGACCATGTATATTAAGCAGATCCAGGGGCTGAACGGCACGATCGGGCTGTCGCTGATGCAGACGTCGGGATTATCCCTTGCAGCGGTGGCAGAAAGCGCACAGACGCATTTCCAGAGCGAATTGCCGGACTTCCGCTTTTACGCCGCCTACGCGGGCGCGTTCACGGACGAGCAATGGGAAGCCTTTCTGACCGCGGGCGGCAGCGAATGGCTCAGCGAGCTTACCCTGCTGCTCTTCCCCTACCGGGACGGCCGCGCGGTGTTCAGCTTCGCGGGCGGACAGGTGCTTTCCGCCCTGATGACCGCGGACGGTTTCCGGCATGAAACCGCCGACGATCTGCAGCTCATCTCGCTGATGACCGCGCTTGGCTACGGCGCGCAGCACGTGGATATGGACCGCGCGCTGCTGCCCCAGGGCGACGCCGACGACTGGAGCCGCCTAAGCGTGCTGTGGTCCAGGGGCGACACCTATCAGCGGGATTTCGCCGCGTTCGAAAACACCTCCGTTTACGGGCTGGAAGCCCGCGTGCGCAACATGCTATCCTCCAACTTCCATTGCGTCCGCGAAGGGAATACGCTGCGCCTGACCGCCGACCCGTTCGGCGGCGAGCTATGGTTCGTGCTGCGCCTGCACGGCGAGACGGTGAACGCCGTAACCGGCGGCGAGGCCACCCGGCTTTCGGATACGGCGTGGCTGATCCGCCTTACGCAGGCAAGCGCGGAACTATCGCTTGCGCGCATGCACGTGCTGCACCCGCCGGGCTGGCAGGAGGAGGATACGCTATGAAGATCTGCATCATCGCCGAAGGCTGCTACCCCTACGTGGTGGGCGGCGTATCCAGCTGGATCGATTCCCTGATCCGCGCCTTTCCCCAGGCGGAGTTCAGCCTGGTTGCCATCGTAGCCGGGCGGAAAACCCGCGGCAAATTCGTATACGAACTGCCCGAAAACCTGACGTCCGTCACGGAAGTGTATCTGCAGGACGCGGACTGGAACCTGCGCAAAAAACTGGGCGGTCTCCCGCGGCTGCGGCTGAAGGAGCGCGAATGGGAAGCCCTGCGCACGCTGGTGATGGACGAGAAGATCGACTGGAACGGCATCTTCCGCCTGTTTCATGGCGGCAGCGTTTCCATCGACCGACTGCTGATGAGTTTTGAATTCTACGAAATCATCAAGGCCTATTACCAGAAAAAATACCCGACCCTCGCCTTTACCGATTTTCTGTGGACGATGCGCTCGGTTTATATGTCGCTGTTCATCGCGCTGCAGTGCAAACCGCCGGAAGCCGACGTGTACCACTGCATCGCCACCGGCTACTCCGGCGTGATCGGGAGCCTTGCCAAAGCGGCCGCGCCGGACAAAGCGCTGCTTGTGTCCGAACACGGCATCTACACGCGCGAGCGCGAGGAAGAAATCATCAAGGCCAAGTGGGTGCAGGGCATCTATAAGGATATCTGGATTGAGCAGTTCCGCAAAATGTCGCGCTGCGCGTACGATTATGCCGACAAGGTGACGGCGCTGTACATGCAGGCCCGGGAGATGCAGGTGGAGCTGGGCTGCCGGAAGGATAAAATTGAGGTGACCCCGAATGGTGTGGATGTGAATGCGTTCCAAGCCATTGCGCAGAAGGATGCCGGCGACCCCTATCTCAACGTAGGCGCGTTTGTGCGCGTAACGCCGATCAAAGATATCAAAACCATGATCAGCGCGTTTTATTACGCGCAGCGGCAAAACCCGCGGCTCAAGCTGTGGATTATGGGCCCCGACGACGAAGACGAGGCCTACGCCGCGGAATGCCGCCAGCTTGCCGCCTCGTTGCAGGCGGAAAACATCGTGTTCACGGGCCGTATCCAGACGGCCGACTACATCGGCAAAATGGATATGACCCTGCTGACCAGCATCAGCGAAGGGCAGCCGCTGACGATTTTGGAAAGCTTCGCCGCCAAAAAACCCGTGATCGCGACCAACGTGGGAAACTGCAAAGGCCTGATCTACGGCGAGGCGGACGATTTCGGCGCGGCCGGGATCGTGGCGCCGGTGCTCAACGTTACGCAGATCAGCCAGGCGATCCTGGCCCTTGCCGGGAACGATCCGCTGCGTGAAAGCATGGGCGAAATCGGGTACCGGCGGCTTTTGAGCCGGTACACCCTCCAAGACATGGTGAACACCTACGACCAGATCTATACGACCCTCACCGGCGAAGCGGCGCAAACCCGCGCGGCCGGCCCGAAAGGCAGGTAGGAACAGCGCATGGCAGGCATCGGACTGCAACTCAACCGGATCTTTAAGAAGCGGACGATCACCTCGTCGATCTACGGAATCGCGTACAGCGTCAATTACGCGATCGGCCCGATGCTCACGGTGATCGGCTGCCTGCTGCTCATGTATACGGTGCTTGGCTTTCAGGATGTGCGCTATACCGAACGGGAGCTGTTTTCCAGTACGATCCTGTATATTTTCATCTTTTCGCTGCTGACCACCAGCCCGTTTAACTCCACGCTTTCCAAATACATGACCGACGAGATTTATCTGGACCAGTTCGACGACGTGCGCGCCTGCGCGATCGTGGGCATTACGCTGAACCTGACCTTTTCCTCGCTGATTGCCGTTCCGTTTTACCTGCGGGCGCTGCTCGTG
>CAYRPW010000001.1:2983-16155 GCA_964426145.1 uncultured Oscillospiraceae bacterium | reverse complement strand
CAGGTGCCCGCCTACTATGTTTTTACGAGCTTCGTCGCCTTCCTGTCGCTGACCTTGATCTTCTCGGTGATGATCTACAACTCCATTCTGAAAAACTACAAAAAGATCGCATGGTATTTCACCGCGGGGATGACGGTCACGTTTCTGCTGTCGCTGTTGTTTCGCTTCGCATTTCAATTCAGCATCACCTACAGCATGCTGCTCGCGCTTGCGGTGGGCTTTCTGCTCATCGCGGTGCTGGAGTTTTCAAACGTGCTGCGCTACTTCCGCAAGAACAGCTTCAACTATGCCGGGCCGCTGAAATACTTCGTGAAATACTGGCACTTCACGGCGGCGAACTTCCTGTACATCTTCGGCCTGTTCGCCCACAACTTCGTATTCTGGACCGTGCCGTGGCACCTGGTAGTTGCCAAAAGCTACGTAAGCAACCAGGCGTACGATATGGCCTCCTTCATCGCGATGTTCGTAAACATCTCCGGCAGCATCTTTTTCCTGACCAACGTGGAAATGCATTTCCACGAACGCTATGCCGAATATCTCAACGGCGTCATCAACGCCCGGCTCGACCGGATTGAGGAATCCAAAAACCGGATGTTCCGCACGCTTTCCATGCAGCTGGTCTCCCTGGTGCAGATGCAGTTCATCGTGTCCGTGATCCTGTTCCTTCTGACGTACGCTTTCCTGCCGGTGCTGGGCTTTTCCGGGCTGACCATGCAGATCTACCCGCTGCTGGCGGTGGGGTATTTCATATCCTACATCATGTACGCGTGCATCCTGTTTTTGTACAGCTTCAACGACACGCGCGGGTCGCTGATCGCAAGCCTTTTGTTTGCGGTCATCTCGCTTGGCGCGTCGTTTCTGACAACGGGGCTGTCCCCGGAGTGGTACGGCGGCGGGTTTGCCCTGGCGGCGCTCGTTGCGTTCATTTACCTGTTCTTCCGGCTGCGCTGGCTGGAAAAGCATATCGATTCCTTCATCTTCTGCACCGGAACCATCATGGAACCCGCCAAAACCCGCAAACCGCCGGACGTGGTTTTCCGGCGCGGCGGGGAGCGGCCCAACCGCGGCTGAGCGGCGCGGCCGCCCCAACGGGAAGCACGCGACTGGCAAAGGAGTTGTCGTTTATGTCCATCATGCTCAGGGGATTAATCTTCGCTTCCGGGTTATTCATGATTTTGGCAACCCTCCGCAGCCTCATCCGCCGCGGATTTTCGGAATGGCAGAGCCTGTTCTGGCTTTTTTCCGGGCTGGTGCTGATGCTCATCAGTTTGTTTCCATCAATCGCATATGTGCTGGCCGACGTATTCGGCGTGGATTACGTACCGTCCATCTTCTTTGCGATCGCCATCATTTTGGCCATGTACGGGATCTTCTACTGCTTCAAAGCCATCACCACGCTGCAAAACCGCATGCAGGAGCTGGCGATGCAGGTCGCCATCCTCACCCAGGAGAACGCTTCGCTTCGCGGCGGCGGGAAGCCTGCGATCGACGAAATCTGCACCTCCCGGCCGGAACCGCAAAACGCGGGCCAATAGAGAGTAACGCATCGGAAAACCCGGCGGGGTCTTTGCCGGGCAAACGGCACGGCGCACACGCGAAAGAGGAATGAACATGAACGAAGTTCTGATACTCATACCGGCATACAACGAAGAAGAGTCCATCGGCGCGCTGCTGGATAAACTGGGGGACGCGGGGATTGCGGCATACGCCGACGTGCTGGTGATCAACGACGCATCCGCGGACAACACCAGCCGGATTGCGCGGCGCTACCCCGTGACCGTGATCGACAACATTTTTAACCTGGGGTACGGCTCGGGGCTGCAGCTGGGGTACAAATACGCCGTGATCAAAGGGTACCGCTACGTGATCCAGATCGACGCGGACGGCCAGCACGACGTTTGCAACATCCAAAGCCTGTACGACCGCCTGCGTACGAGGGATGAAACGGGATGTTTGCCGGATATCGTAATCGGCTCCCGGTTTCTGGAAAGCAGCCGTTCCTTCCCGATTTCACGGGTGAAGAAGCTGGCCATCCGGCTGTTCCGCTGGATCGTGCGGCGCGTTTCCGGCACGGAAATCCTCGACCCCACCTCCGGCCTGCAGGGCCTCAATTGCCGGGCGTTCCACTACTACTCCCAGTTCCAGAACTTCAACTTCGTATACCCGGACGCCAATATGATTATCCAGATGATGATGCTTGGGTTCCGCGTGGTGGAAATCCCGTCGGTGATGCATGAGCGGGAAGCGGGCGTCAGCATGCACGCGGGCGTGATCCGGCCGCTGATCTATATGATGGTGATGCCGCTGAGCATGTTCTCCATCTATTTTAGGGTGAAGAAGGGCATACAGAAACAGGCGACGCGCTTTACGGACGGGCCGGATGCGCAGGATGGGTCAACCGATGCAAAACCGACTGGAACCGTGTAAAGTGCGCTGGAAACCGGCCCGCCTAGGGGAGGTGCGCTTGATTCCGCCCAACCCGTGGCGGGGGCTGTATGCCATCTATCCGTTCACGATCGGCGATGAAGCGGCGGAGCTGCCCGTCATTCGCAAGGAGCATTCCCTGGGTCTGGTGGAGATCAACCTCGTTTCTTTCCGGGATGGTTCGATCAGCGACGCGGGGCTTCATCAGATCCGCCGCATCCTCGCATGGTTTGAGGATCACCGGCAGGAGATGATCCTGCGCTTCTCGTACGATCTGGAAGGAAACGGCCTGAAGAACGAACCGCACAACATCGAGATCATCCTTTCGCATATACGCCAGCTTGCGCCCATCCTCCGGCGGTTCAGCCCGCGCATCTATACGCTGCAGGGCCTGTTCATCGGCAGCTGGGGCGAGATGCACACAAGCCTGCACACCGGGGCGAAAAGCATGATCGCGCTCGCCGCCGCGCTGGACGAGGCGGCCGACGGTTCGCTGTTTGTGTCCGTGCGCTGCCCCAACCAGTGGCGCGAAATTGCGCAGACCGCCGATCCGACGCTCCCCGGACGCCTGTCCGGCGGAAAACCGGCCGCGCGCCTGGGGCTGTACAACGACGCGATCCTGGCGTCGGAAACGGATTATGGCACCTACGGCATGGCAAGCAAAGCGCACGCGCCGCATTACGGCGTGAAGCTGAACCGTGAGGAAGAGCTGAAGTTTCAGCACAGCCTGTGCGCGGGCGTGCCCAACGGCGGCGAGCTGATTTACGGCGACGGCGGTTTCACCCTCCCGGAAATCTACCGCGTATTCCGGCTGATGCGGCTTTCGTACCTGAACGCGGATTTTGACATGCAGGCCATCGTGAACCTCCGCACCAAGGAAAACCCTGTGCGCAGCCGCGCGTGGCGCAGCGCCGACGCGTATACGTATCTCACGGAACACCTTGGGTACCGCTACTGCGTGCGCAAGGTAACCGCGCGCCCGCAGCCCGGCGGGGTGACCCTGAGCGTACAGGTGGAAAACACGGGCTTTGCCTGCTGTTATTTTCCGCTGGAAGCGACGCTGTATCTACGCTCATCAGACGGGGACACGGCGCTTGCCCTGCGCCTGCCCGGGGATACGCGCCGCTTGCAGCCGGGCGAGAAACACTGGCTGGCCGCGGAGCTTAACGGCCTTTCCGTGCCGCAGGGAACCTACCAGGCGGAACTGGAGCTGCGCGATCCGCGCAGCGGCAAGCCCGTTTACATAGCCTCCGCCGCGCGGGGCGCGCAGGCCGGGCCGGCGCTGCCGCTGGGAACCCTGCGGGTACGCCGGTGAGCGGGCACGGGCATCAACGCGCAAAAACGCCGAAAGGAGAAGCCGCATGGCAAATGTAAGCCTGAACATCGTTCTGATTGCACGGGAGAGCACCTCGCTGCGCCTGCAGCATACGCTGGACAGCGCCCTCCAGCAAACCTACGAGCCCAAAACCGTATGGGTGGTCAACGCCAACCCGTCCGACACGCAGTTTTCGCTGGGGCTTGTGGAAAACCTGCGGCATTACCCAACCGTGCGTCTGTTGCCCATCGCCGGGCAGGGCACGGAGTATGCGATCCGCAACAAGGTGCTTAAGCAGGCGGACGGCGAGTTCGTCGCCTTTATGAGCGACATGGATTACTGGGAGACAAATAAGGCGGCAGAGCAGATTGCGCAGCTGACCGAAAACCCGAACGCGGGCGCCGCGTTTGCCAATGCCCTGGAGCTCAGGGAAACGCCCAACGGCATCGTGGGCAGCGCGCTGTTTGAACATGCCGATTCCGACCAGGCGGCATGGCTTTTGCAAAAGACGGTCGCCTACGGCTCGCAGGTCACCTACCGCACAGCCGTATTGCAGGCGATGCAGGGTTTTGACGAACGGCTTCAGCTTTACGGCGATCTGGACATGCTTTTGCGAATCGCCCAGACGCAGGCCGTTGCGTTTTCCGACCAGCTGACCGTAAAGGTGCATGTGCCGCCCCTGCAGGATTTGCGCGGGCCGCGTTTTGCCGACAACCGGTATCTTTTGTCCAAGCATATGGAGTTTTTCCTGCTGCACAAAAGCGCTGCGTTCGATTTCTGCGTGATTCTAGCGCGGCAGGCGCTGGGCAACCGCAGGATTCTGTTGATGCTGATTTATCTAATGCGGGCGGTGTTCAAGCAGCCCCTGCGGGCCGCGCTGCTGCTTTTCAACCAGGCAGGGCGGAGGCTTTGGTCGCTGCTGCAAAAAACGCAGCGCAGGCTGATCATCCGCGCAAGCGTGCTGCGGCTGAAAAGCCGTCTGTTCCGGGGGAAGGAACTGCGCAAGCCGCGCCCGCTGGGTGAAAAGGCGCGCGGCAAGGAAACGGTGCTGACCCAGCTGCGGGAGCATGAGTTCGTGCGGTTTGGGGATATGAAGTTCATGCGGCACAAAACGCTTACGCATGTGAAGATCCCGGATTATATCACCGTCATCCCGCAGGGCATGTTTTTCGGCTGCAAGCGGCTGCACACCGTGGAAATCCCCCAGACCGTGACCCGCATTGAAAAAAACGCCTTTCAGAACTGCGAACGGCTTAAAAACGTGCGCTTTGCCCGCGGCAGCGTGCTGGAAAGCATCGAAGCCTATGCGTTCGCCGGCTGCGTAAGCCTTTCGGAACTGGAGCTTTCGGGAAGCCTGGCAAGCCTCGGCCAGGGCGCGTTTGCCGGCTGCGGCAACCTGCGGGCCGTGTCCTTCGCCTCGATGCGCGACCGGGAAGGAACCCTGGACGCTGGCTTCCCAAGCAGCCTGCGCACCCTGGCGCCTTACACGTTCGCGGGCTGCGTTAACATGGGCAGGGTGGTATTCCAGCCGGGCAGCATGCTGGAAACGCTGGAAAAAGGCGCGCTTCTCCACTGTTCGGGTCTGGAACTGCTTCGGATCACCGGCGCCGTGCATACGCTGGGCGCATACGCGCTGCAGGGCTGCACGCAATTAAGCGTTCTGGACATCCCCATGATCGACACCATCACAAGCATCGGCAAGCACGCGTTCGAAAACTGCCGGAGCTTGGACAACCTCTACATTCCCCATGCGCTCAAGCGCATCCGCGCCTGCACGTTTCGCGGGTGCCTGTCGCTCAAGCGGGTGAAAATCCCGCAGGGCGTAAAGCGCATCGGCCGGCGCGCCTTTGCCGGATGCCGGCTTTTGGAAACCGTAACGCTGATGGACGAGACGACCGCTTACCACAGCGGAAGCTTCCCCAAAAAGACGCGGGTGGTGCCCCACAAGCCCGCGGCGGAGGGTGAGCCCCGCTGACACGCCAATTCCGCGCCGGCGCGCGCGTTTACCCCACGCATCACAGAGGAGCCGCCATGAAAAAGGTACTGTTCATCGTCAACACCATGGGCCGCGCAGGCGCGGAAACCGCGCTGATCGGACTGCTGAACGAAATGCTTACGCTGCCCGATCTCGAACTGTCGCTGTTTTCCCTCATTCCGCGCGGCGAGATGTTCGACAAGGTGCCGGCCCAGGTGCGCATTCTGAACCCCCGCGTCAGCAGCGGTTCCGTGCTCTCCGCCCGCGGACGGCTCGCGATTTTTTGCAGGATGGCGCAGGCGTTTTTTTACCGGTTCACCGGGTTTCGCATGTTGCCCTATCTGCTTAAGAATGGTAAACTGCAGAAAGCCGCCGGACGGGTGCAGTATGATAAGCTTTTGTGGAGACTGCTGGCGGAAGGCACGCCGCCCCTGCGCGGGAGCTTCGACCTGGGGGTCGCCTACATCGAAGGCGCGTCGGTCTATTATCTGGCGGACCGCGTGCAGGCGAAGAAAAAGGCCTCGTTTCTGCATATCGATTATACCGCCGCCGGGTATCACCCGATGATGGACCAAAACTGCTACGACCGGATCGACCGCATTTTTACGGTATCCAACGAGGCGGGCAGGCGGTTTGCGGAAATCTATCCGCAGCATGCCGGCAAGCTTTCGCTGTTTCGAAACATCGTGGACAGGCAAAGCGTGCTTCGCAAGGCGGAAGACGGCGAAGGCTTTGCCGATTCGTACACGGGAACCAGGCTTGTGACCGTGGGCCGGCTTGCGCGCCAGAAGGGGTACGACATCGCCGTCCAGGCCATGGCGAAGATCGTGGCCAAGGGGTACGACGCGCGCTGGTACGTGATCGGCGACGGGCCGGAGCGAAAAGCGCTGGAAAAGCTGATTGACAAACTGGGCATGCGGGAACGCTTTCTCCTCCTGGGCGCGAAGCCTAACCCCTATCCGTATATCCGCCAGGCCGATCTCTACGTGCAGCCCAGCCGGTTTGAGGGCTGGGGCATCGCGGTGGAGGAAGCGCTGATCCTTCAAAAACCCGTGCTTGCCACCAACTGCACGGGCGTTGCCGAGCAGATCGTATCCGGGCAGAACGGCATCCTGTGCGCGCCCGACGCCGAAGAGCTGGCGGCGCAGCTGGAGCGGCTTTTGGCCAGCCCGCAGGAAATGCGCAGCCTGGCCACGGGAACGATCGCCAAACCCGCCGATGCGACCGGGCTGACCGGGCTTCTTACACTGCTTGCGCAGGCGGAGTAACTGGGATTATTACGCAGAGGGGTGTGAGAAACGGTGCAGTTAAACGTGACGAAGAATTACCTCTACAACGTCATCTACCGGCTGTCCAGCTGCATCCTTCCGCTGATCATCACGCCCTACGTGGCCCGCGTGCTTGGCGTTGCGGATAACGGCCTGTACGCGTTGTCAAGCACGGTTGCGTGTTACTTCATCCTGTTTGGCAAGCTGGGCCTGGATACTTACGGCAACCGGAGCATCGCCTTCTGCCGCGACGATTTGCAAAAGCGCAGCGAAACGTTTTTGAGCATCTACAGCATGCAGCTGATCACCGCCGTGCTTGCTTTGGTGCTGTACATCGGCTCGGTTCCCCTGTTTTTTGCGGCGGAACGGCAGATTTATACCATTCAGTTTTTGTATGTGCTCTCCATTCTGTTTGACGTCAGCTGGTTTTTCTACGGCATGGAGATGTTCAAGTTCACCACCATCCGCAGCCTGGTGTCGCGCGGCATTTTAATCGGGCTGGTGTTCGTTTTCGTGAAAACCGAAGGCGATCTTCCCGTTTTCACGTTCCTGATGGCCATGAGCTTCCTGCTGGAGCAGCTGTTTTTGTTTCCGTTCGTGTTCCGCCACATCAAGCGCGTGCACATCACCTGGAAAGACGTGAAGGCGCACATCGCGCCCAACCTGAAGCTGTTCGTGCCGCTGCTTGCCTTAAGCGTGTATAACTGGATGGACAAGATCATGCTGGGCTACATGGTCGGCAACGATTCCGTGGCCTATTACAATTACGCGGAGAGCATGGTCAACTTCCCCAAAGGCATCGTGATCGCGCTGGGCACGGTGATGCTGCCCAAGCTTTCCAACCTGGTGGCGAAAAACCAGATCGACGCATGCAAAGACGCGCTGGTAAAAAGCATGAAGCTGATCGGGTTCATCAGCTGCGCGCTGTGCTTTGGCATCGCGGCCATCTCCCCCACGTTCGTACCGCTGTTCCTGGGGCCGCAGTACAATCCCACGATCCTGCTTACGCTGGAGCTTGCGATCGTGATGATCCCCATGAGCATTTCGGACGTATCGCAGTCGCTGTACCTGATTCCCTTCAAGCTCGAGCACATCTACCTGCGTTCCGTCGCCTTCGGCGCGGTGGCAAACCTTTGCCTGAACCTCCTGCTGATCACGCCGCTGGGCGCATCCGGCGCGGTGATCGCCACGCTGTGCGCGGAGATCGTGGTTTGCGCATACCAGCTGTGGAAAATGCGCGCCATGTATTCCTTCCGCCAGCTTGTAAGCGATTTCGGCATCTTCGTGCTGTGCGGGCTTCTGATGTTCGGCGTGGTGTTCTGGATGGGCGGGCTCCCCGTAAGCCCGATGCCGCTGGTGCTGCTGCAAATCGCCGCGGGCGGCGCCGCGTATCTGATTTTCTGTTTTCTGTCGTTTAAGGTTTTCCGGCAGTCCAATTACTTCGAAGCCATTCTCCAAACCATCCGCCGCAGGGGATAGGCCGCTATGGGACAACAAGGCCGGGGGAGGGAATAATGCCGCATGATTGAGGGTATGATCGTAGACCGCGCCGCCTATATCGTCTCGTGTATCCAGGTGTTCGCGGCGTGCGCGTTTCTGGAGCTGTTGCTTCCGCTGTTCATGTGGCGGAATTATCTGCGGGGCAAGCCCTACGGATACCGTTTTGCCTTTTGCCTGGTTACGCAAAACGCCTTTCTGATCAACCTGGTGCTGCTGCTGGGGTTTTTGAAGATCAGCAATGTGTATACCCTGCTTCTGGGGATCGCGCTGCTATACGTGATCGTTATCAAGCAGTTCCCGGCCAAAGAGAAAACGCACCGGCTTGCCGATTTCGGGCGGTATATGCGCCGCCTGCAGAACGGCACCAAAAAGCCCAGGGCGGTGTTCTACGACGGCCGCAGGCTTTTTGTCGGGCAGGTGAAAAAAGCGCTGCGCTGGACGCTGTGGCGGCACATCCGCGAGCATGCGGCAGAGTATATCTTCCTTGCGGCCGCGGTGGCGTACAACGCCAGCTTTTTAACCCATAACATGAACCTTTTCCACTCCGTGCAGTTTTCGGATATTCCCGTACACCAGTCCTGGGTTTACGAGCTGGCGCAAAACGGCGTTCTGTTTGCCGACGGCATCTACCCGTTCGGCATGCACGCGATGATCTACGCCGTGCACACGCTGTTTTTCCTGGACCTGCGGGAAGTGATGCTCTACTTCGGCGCGTTCCAGACGGTGATGCTGGTGCTGTGCGTCTACCTGCTGGCGCGCAAGGTTTTCCGCTGGAAATACTCGGCGCTGATCGCGCTGATCTTCTTTTCGCTGTTCCTAAACCAGGGCCGCTACGTGGCATCGCTGCCGCAGGAAGCCGGTATGTTTTCCGTTACGCTGTGCGCGTATTTCCTGATCGAGTTCTTCCACACGCCGCTTCAGAAGCATACCCTCGCCAAAGACGGCCCCGTGCGGCGTTTTCTGCGCATCAACCAATACGTGTCCCGCCGCTACTTTACGGTCAGCGCGCTGATGTTCATGCTGTGCGTATCGCTGACGATCGCCTACCATTTCTACACGGCCATCGCCGCCTGCCTGTTCGTTTTTGCCATCGTGCTTGCCAACCTTTTCAAGGCGCTGACCAAAAAGTACTGGGTGCCGGTGATCCTCTCCGGAATGCTGGGCGTGTTGATTGCCGTGGTGCCGTTTGCCGCCTGCTACGTAACGGGAACGCCGTTTCAGGAGTCGATGAACTGGGCGATGACCGTGATGGAAGGCAAAAAATACGAAGGCGACAATTACCAGGCGAATTTCGAGCAGAGCCTGAGCGGCGAAACCGAAGAGAGCGCTTCCGCGGCCGACGGCGGTACGGATGAAACCGTAACGGCGGACGGAAGCACCGCGGAAGCTTCCCCGCTGGCCGGGCTGAGCTTTATAGAAAAGGTGAAGTTCATCTACCGCGCGATGCGCGATTACGTATCCGTCACGCTGCTGTCCGAGACCATGACGCGCATGCTGGAACTTTGTTTTGCGGCGGGCATCCTGTGCGCGCTGCTGAGCCTGCCGTTCAAAAAGCTGCGGCAGCTGGGGCAGGATTACGCCGCGGTAATCCTCTACGCGCTGATGATTATGATCGTAGGCGCGGCGCAGACGCTGAAAATAACGGAGATTATCGCCGCGTCGCGCGCCGGAACGTTTATCGATCCGTTTCTGGGCATTCACTACGCCATCGCCGCGGACTTCGTGTTCGGGCTGCTGGCGGCGGTGTTTCCGCGGCGGTTTCGCCCGCTGCTGGCCGTTTCCTACACGGCGGCCTGCGTGGCGCTCGTGCTTGCGGTGTTCCGGTTTTCCATGCAGCACGATTATTTCGAGGTCAACCTGGCCTATTATAACGAGCCCGTGTATCTGGTGAGCCATATTCGCAAGGATTACGAAAAGAATACTTTCACCGTAATTTCCACGACCGACGAGCGTTACCCGGTGATGGACTACGGCTACCACGAAAACCTGTCGAAATTCATGAACATGGTCAACGGCAACGAGCCGGAGTTCAAAATCCCGACGCCGTACGTGTTCGTTTTCATCGAGAAAACCGTGATCCAGGATTATTATTACGGCCGCGTGGACGTAAGTTTGGACTACGCGCAAAAAGAGTTCGTGTACATGGCCGACAACCAGGACTATTATTATCAGCGCGCGGTGCTGGAATCCCAGGCCTATTACTGGGCGCAGCGTTTGATGGAGCTGTACCCCAACGACGTGCACGTGTACTTTGAAAACGACATCTACATCGCCTATCTGATCGAACAAAACCCGTATTACCTGTACGATTTCCAGATCGGCTATCTGCCGGGGGAGGAAACGCCCTGATGAGCGAACCGAACGTTTTGCGCGTTGCCTATACGGCGTCCGACCCGTATGCGAAATACCTCGGCGTTTCGCTTCATTCGCTGCTGCAGGCCAACGCCTCCTTCCCCCGTGTGGAATGCTTTGTGCCCGACAGCGGCATCGGCCCCGAAAACAAGCAAAAACTGCTGGCAATCGCCGCCCCGTACAACTGCGCGCTCACGTTCCTCCCCGTGCCCGATATCGCCCGGACGCTGGGCCTTGCGGGTGCGGCGGCCAACGGCGCGGCCATGTACGCGCGCATGCTGCTTTCCTCCATTTTGCCCGGCCATGTGGACAAAGTTCTGTATCTGGACTGCGATACCGTTGTGGCGGACGACCTTGCCGCGCTTTGGAACACGCCGATTGACCATGCCTACCTTGCCGGCGTGCAGGATACCATCGACCTTTTTTATCACAAGGCGATCGGGCTTGCGCCGGAGATCCCCTACCTGAACGCGGGCGTACAGCTGATCAACCTGAAGCGCTGGCGCGAAGACGATCTGGAGGCACGTTTCATCGCGTTCATCCGCCGCTTTCACGGCCAGGTGCCCTTCCACGACCAGGGGCTGATCAACGGCGTGTGCGGCACGGACAGGGTGCTGCTGCCCGTGCGCTATAACCTCACCTCCAACCTGTACTCCTACAGCGCGCATACCATCAAACGCATCTATTTCCTTCCTCACTTCTATTCCCAGCGGGAGCTGGACGAAGCCAAGCGCGAACCCGCCATCATCCACTTCACCTCCGGCCTGGTGGGCCGCCCGTGGGAAGAAGGCTGCACGCACCCCGAACAAGAGCGCTACCGGCGCGCCAAACAGGGCACGCCGTGGGCGGACGAGCCCCTTGCCCCGCGCACGCTGGCGCCGGGCACGCGCGCGTTCGCGTTCTTCTTCCGCCACGCTCCGCGCCCCGTGTTCGAAGCCGCGTACCGCGCGCTGGGCGGCCTGCGGCACCTGAAGCGCTAAGCAGGGCCGGTGCGCCCGGCCCGTATCCAGATACGTATCCCCCTGTGCTTTGCACAGGGGGTTTTCCGTAAGAGCGCTTTGCCCATAGCCATTCGTACACCTCCCTCCCTTTCGCGTGCCGGCGCTCTGCATTTGCCCGGCATGCCCCACAGCCGATGTATCGCCCGCGTGCCCCGGCTTCGTTTCAGCGTTCCCGGGCGATGGGCTGAACGGGGTATGGCAACGGATGCAAAACGCGCCGCCAAAACGCGGCGGTGAATTACCCGCTGCAGTATCCGTAACGTTACTGCGCTGCGCGCTCTATCCGTCCCCGGCAACAGGCGCATACGGCCTGCCGCATGACAAGCCGCGGCCGTTTCCATCTCCCGGGAATCACCGTGGGTAACTTTCGGTTACCATTTGTACAACCCGGACAATGAAACAGCCCGATCGTTGTTTGATTTCACGAAAACCTCTTGACATATCAAACCGGTGTGTTACTATAGGGCTAGACAACGAAACCCCCGTTTAGAACGTTCAACCGAATATTTCTCCGCTTCCTCATATTGGAATTCGTGAATTATTGCGCATGTTTAGCCCAAGAGGCTTAACATAGAATAATTTCATAGGAGGTCAAATTCATGAGAATCGCAAAACGTTTCGTGTCCTTTGTTTTGGTCACACTCCTTTTAACGAGCCTGTCTGTGGCCGGTACCGCCGCCGAGTATGAAAGGGTCGTCGTTACCTATACCTGTCCGCAGGTCGTCGCAGGGTATGACTACAACACGGGCGACGAGTACAGCAAGTTCATCCTGGACAAGTTCAACTTCGAATTCCAGGGCACCAACGTACCGTGGGGCGACTGGAACAACCTGCTCAGCACATGGATCATGGCTGGTGACATGACCGATGTGGCCATCTTCAACTACACCGACGGAACGGCCGCGGACGCCGCCAAGTTTGTGGAGCAGGGCCTCTTAAAGAAGCTCCCCGACGATTGGAAGACCCGCTGGCCCAACGTCGCCGCAATCTACGAGACGACCTCGCTCGGCCCGATGCTTGAAGAGATGTACGGCGGAACCTACTTCATCCCGCGCGCCCGGTTCTACTATAACCTGCCCGGCGACCCGCTGGCCAACCACTGGTCTTTGTACATACGGTCCGACTGGGTTACTGCCGTAGGCAAGGAAGTCAAGAACAACTACACCATCCCCGAAATTCTGGAAATCGCAGCCCTCATCAAGGAACAGGATCCCGGCCAAATCGGAGCCGCTCTTGCCCCGATCTCGATGACGGCCGAGAATGCTGCGAGCTTCTTCCTGAGAGCCAACAGCACGTACTGGGATTCGTTCTATAAAGACGCCGACGGCAAGTACGTG
>CAYRPW010000001.1:0-2973 GCA_964426145.1 uncultured Oscillospiraceae bacterium | reverse complement strand
ATAGCACCGGCATCCTGGACCCGGAATTCTACCTGCTGAACTATGAAAAAGATCTGGAGAAATTCCAGACCCTCGGCACCGCCGCCATCTCCTACCTGGGCGGCCAGACCGCGGACGTTCAGAACATTCGTACCATTTTTGAAATGCGTACGGGAATCGACAGCGATGCTTTCGGATTGGCGACCCTTCTGGGAGCGGACGGCAACTATCACCAGAGAGATCTGATCAACTTCTGGGGCGCCGTTTGCTTCAAGCCCGACGTTGAAGACGCGGTGTTCGAGCGCTGGATGGACCTCATGGAATTCACCGCCAGCCCCGAAGGCTATCCCGGAACCCAGATGGGTATCAAGGGCGTCGACTGGGACCGCGATGCGGACGGCAACATCATTTCCCTGGTCGAGCCCGGAACGCTTCTGGCCGGCGCAATCGGCGAGGCGAAGTACCCCAGCCTCGGTCACGTGCTCGGCTCCGTCATCCTGTGGGACGACCTTGCGTTTGACAACCCGAACATCGAACAGCGCTACCGCGACGAATCCAAAGCTCTCTATGCCAACCGGTATGAGTTCAGCACCCCTGAAACCTTCGCCAAGGTGGACTGGAACCTCTGGCTGCACAATACCGAGAATATGCGCAGGGCGAAAGGAATCCTTTACTGGTCCGAGTTTGCCACGATGGTGACGAACGCTACAAGCGAGGAAAATCTGGTCGAGATCTACAACACCTGGCTCGAGTCGCAGAGCGGCCTCATTCAGCCCGTTTTGGACGAACTGAACCAGTAACCCTCACACCGTAACAATTCTTATTGATAGACCTGCATATTTGCCCGGGACGGTGCGCTGTCCCGGGCAAATATAAACACTGAAAAGGATCTGAAGCAATGACCGCCAAATCAGATGGTTTAAAAAGCCACTCTTTCAGGAATAGCTTAGCGCGCACCGGCAGGCTCGTGATAAAGCATAAGGAAAAATACGTCCTGATTCTACCCGGCGTATTATGGTACGCGATTTTCGCCTATATTCCCATTTTCGGTTTGTCCCTGGCCTTCAAGCAATTTATCGCGAAGTTGGGCCTGTTCGGCAGCCCCTGGATCGGACTGTACAATTTCAACAACGTGTTCGCCGATCCGGCGTTTCTGCAATCCATCTTCACAACGCTGAAAATCAACGCGGGCAGGCTTCTGTTCGTCTTCCCGTTCCCGATTCTATTCGCATTGATGATTAACGAGGTGCGCCTGGGGCGTTCCAAAAAAATACTGCAGTCCGTATTTACCTTCCCCAATTTTCTTTCGTGGGTGATCGTGGCCAGCATCATGATCAGCGTTCTGGGGCAGAGAGGGATGGTGAACTCCTTCCTGGGCAGTGTGTTTAACGCTAAACCCATCAGCTTTCTGGGAACGCCTTCCTATTTTCTGCCCGTGGTGTATCTGACCGATATCTGGAAAACCGCGGGCTGGAGCGCGATCATTTACATGGCCGCCATCGCGGGTATCGATACGGAACAGTATGAAGCCGCCGAGATCGACGGCTCGTCCCGATTGCAGCGCATGTGGTACATCACGCTGCCCGGGATCAAACCGACCATCTTCGTACTGTTCATTCTCGCCGTGGGTTATCTGATGTCGGGCGGTTTCGACCAAATCTTCAACCTGAGCAACCCGGCGACGATCAAAGTGGCGGAAACGCTGGATATGTATATTTACCGCATTACGTTCCGCGGTTCCGTCGATTTCTCCTTTTCTGCTGCGGTATCCTTGATCCGGTCGCTGATTAACCTGGTGCTGCTGTTTTCCGCCGATCGCTTTATGAAACGCGTAGGCGGCTCTGGGCTGCTTGCCTAGTTTGAAAAGGAGTGGATTGTTATTTTAGCGCTGAAAAAGACCCATAGGAACATCCGCAATCGATTTGAGCTGCTGGACGCCCTCATTGCGTTGTTTTTGATCCTGATGGCCCTCGCGATTGTTTTTCCGGTTATCAACGTCATCGCTACGTCCTTCGCATCGCAGAAGGAAGCTGCCGAGAGACCGCTGATGCTTTTCCCTTCCCAGCCGACGATCGACAACTATTACAGGCTGTTTCAGGATCCCCGCATACTGATCGGTTATAAGACGACCTTGCTGATCCTGTTTCTGGGCGTTCCCATCAACATGTTCCTGACCACAAGCCTGGCGTACGGCCTGTCCCGTACGAACTTCCCGGGCGGCAAATTCATCTTTTTCGGGGTTTTGCTGACCATGCTTCTCAACGGCGGTATCGTGCCGATGTATCTGCTGATGCTGCAACTGGGTCTGACCAAAAACATCTGGTCCGTCATACTTGCTTACGGAGTCAACACCTTCTACTTCATCATCATGCGCACCTACATGACCACGCTGCCCGATTCCCTCATCGAATCCGCGAAAATCGACGGCGCCGACGAAATGCGCATCCTGTTCAAGATCATCCTGCCCCTGTCCAAGCCCATCCTCGCGACGGTTCTTCTGTTCTTCGCAGTGGACCGCTGGAACGAGTGGTTCAACTCCATGGTATTCCTGCGCAGGAACGATCTGATCCCGCTGCAGCTGGTGCTGCGCTCCATCGTCATGGACTCGACAATCGTGAACTCCCTGTCCATCGCGGGGCCGCGCATCCCCCGGTTTACGGAAGGTATTCAAACCGCCACCATTATGGTGACCATGCTTCCGATTATGTGTTTCTTCCCTTTCCTGCAAAAATACTTCGTCAAGGGCATCATGATCGGCGCGATCAAGGCATAATAAATCACAGAAAGCAGAATACGTACGATGAGAGCTACTATTGATGTGCGTAAAACAGGGCCGGTCATCAACCGGCACGTATACGGGCATTTTTCGGAACATCTGGGCCGGTGCATTTATAACGGCGGCTATTGGGTGGGAGAGGAATCGGATATCCCCAACGTCCGCGGCATCCGCACCGACATCGTGGAAGCCATGAAAGCCATCCGGGTGCCCAACAT